>CAVPKR010000028.1:0-73423 GCA_963705675.1 Terriglobia bacterium | reverse complement strand
CACAACGTCGCCAACGCGCCGCCTCCCAGAATTGCCCACGTCCAAACACATTCACCATTCCAGGGCTTCTTATCCATGCGTCCTGTGGAAGCAAGGGAAAAGCCAGCCGGTCTGAAAAAGAACAAGCGTAGATTCAATCCATTAGGAGCTTAAGAGGCTTGGTAGTCTCTGGTTGGTGTACATTCAATGCTCATCAATGATCATAAAATGTACATTTGTGAGAATGTATGCCGACATTCTTGAAGCGGACGCGGCGCGTCGGGGAAAGCTAAAATGTAACTGAGGCTATCTTGAACCGAATTTCTTTTGCATTTCGCAGTTTTTTCTCCATCCTGTTCGGAGGCACGCTCGCACCCGACATCGCCCAGGCCTTCGGCTACTCGAAGACCGCACCCGTGAAGCCCACCGCCGCTCCTAAGCCTCAATCCGGCCCCGCCGACGGAGCCGTCCAGATTCTTTCCATCCTTCAGCGCGATGCCCGCCTGATCGACTTCTTGATGGAAGACATCTCGGGCTATTCGGATGAGCAGGTAGGCGCCGCCGTCCGCGATGTTCAGGAGCAATCCCGCACCTCTCTAGGCCGCTATCTGCAAGCTCGCCCCGGTCATCGACGGAGTCGAAGGAACCTACACCAAAGCGGACGGATCCACCAGCGGTGGATCTGTAAAGTGGATAGGCAACGTGCCCGCCAGCGGCAAAGCTCCCGGCGGTACTCTTCGCCACAAAGGCTGGCGCGCCGATAAAATCGAGCTTCCCGCCGCCCCTCCCGGCAACGTCCTCGCGCCCGCGGAACTCGAAGTCGAGTAGCCGATGAACATCGGCATCGACCTCGGCACCACTAACTCCGCCCTCGCCTTCATCGACCCTAAAGAAGCCGTGGAGGCCGATTTTCCTTCCATCCACGCCCTGGATATTCCCAATATGTAGCCCAGGGCCGCATCGAAAGCCTGCGTTCTCTTCCCTCTTTTCTCTACCTGGGCGATCAGGAATACGTCGGCGTCTACGCCCGCGAGCAAGGCGCGCTGGTTCCCACCAAGAGCGTTCATTCCGCGAAAAGCTGGCTCTCTAACCCCGAAGTCGATCGCACTGCGAAAATTCTCCCCTGGGATGCTCAGGAAGGTGGACGAGTCCTCTCGCCCGTCGAAGTTTCCACGCAAATCCTCCAGCATCTGGCCAAAGCGTGGACCGAAAAACACGGCACGCCCATCGGCGAACACAACGTGGTCCTCACCGTCCCCGCCAGCTTCGACGAAGAAGCCCGCGAGCTCACCGTAACGGCCGCTCGCGCGGCTGGGATTGAGACTCTGACCCTCCTCGAAGAGCCCGCCGCCGCGTTCTACTCCTGGATCGCCAACGACCTGACCCGTTCCCAGAAAAATCTCTTCGACGGCCAGACCGTGCTCGTGTGCGACGTAGGCGGCGGCACCAGCGACTTCACGCTGATTCGCGTCTCGCGCGAAAACGACCGCATCGATTTCACACGCACCGCCGTCGGCAAGCACCTCTTATTGGGCGGCGATAATCTAGACCTCACGCTTACCTGGCTGGTCGAAGCGAAACTGGGAAAATCTCTTTCGATTCGACAGCGCAGCGGCCTTCGCAGGCAATGTGCTTCCGCGAAAGAGCAGCTTCTCTCCGATCCGAATCTCAAGAGCGTCGAAGTAACCGTCCTGGGCGGTGGATCTTCATTAGTGGGCGGCACCCTGCGCACCGAAATCCTGCGCGAAGAAGTTCTGGAACTCGCCCTCGACGGATTCCTCCCCATGTGCGAGCTGGCCGATCGCCCCAAAGAAGAAGAAAAAAGCGTCTTCCGCGAGCTCGGCCTTCCCTACGTGGCCGACCCCGCCGTCACCCGTCATCTCGCGGCGTTCCTCGCCTCCGCTGGCGACGTGAAGCCGGACGCGATCCTGTTTAACGGCGGCTTCTTCATCCCCGAAATTCTTCGCCAGCGAGTCGCCGATGTCCTGGAGCACTGGTGCGGCCGCCGTCCCGTGATCTTCGAGAATCGCGACCTCGATCTGGCCGTCGCCGTCGGCGCCGCGTATTATTCTTACGTCCGCTCCACCGGCGCGGGCCTCCTGGTTCGTGGCGGCCTTCCCCGCGCTTATTTCCTGGGCTTAGCCGGTTCCAGCGACGCCCTAAGAACTCTCTGCCTGGTACCACGAGGCGCCGAAGAAGGCTCGACCCTGGAGCTCGACCCCGGCAATCTTCAACTCGTCACCAACAAGCCCGTCTCCTTTCGCCTCTACAGCTCCCGCGTCCGCACCGAAGACAAGCCCGGCGATGTCATCGAGTTCGCGCCCGGCGATACCGATGTTCATCTCCATGCGCCCCTGAACGCCGTCCTCCGCTTCGGCAAAGCCGGCGAGCGCCTGGTCCCCATCAAGCTCGGCGCGCGACTCACCGAAGTCGGCACTCTCGAAATTTGGGCCGATTCGAAAGAATCTGAGCACCGCTGGCGTCTCCAATTCGAGCTCCGTAAGCCCCTGACGAAATCCCCTTCGCGACCCGCCGCGGTAGTCAGTGAAGAAGCCTTGGCCGCCGCCGAAGCGCTAATCCCTCAGCGTTTTTCAGCGACACGCTGGAACCCGCCGCTCTCCCTGCGCGACTCGAACAGACCCTCGGCCTAGGACGCAATTCCTGGCCCGTAGCCGCGATTCGCAAGCTCGCTGACGATATGCTGGAGCTGGCCGACACCCGCAAGCGCAGCGCCCCGCATGAGCTTCGCTGGCTGAACCTCTGCGGCTTCTGCCTGCGTCCGGGCTTCGGCTTCCCCGGCGACGACTATCGCGTCGAGCAAGCCCGCCGCGTCTACGCGGGCGGCCTGATCTTCGCGAACCAAGTCCAGAACGAAATCGAATGGTGGATTTTCTGGGGCCGCTTAGCCGGTGGCCTCAATCGAAATCAGCAAACCGA
Source organism: Terriglobia bacterium (assembly GCA_963705675.1). Classification (GTDB taxonomy): domain Bacteria; phylum Acidobacteriota; class Terriglobia; order Bryobacterales; family Bryobacteraceae; genus Palsa-187. The sequence continues at coordinate 70,507 of CAVPKR010000028.1, read as the reverse complement.
TATCTTCCAGCGTCTCTCGCCTATTCTTCTCCCCAGGACCGCGAAGCGCCCGCGAGTAAATCCGAGCCTTCTCCGGGAAATGTGGCGCGCCGCCGCGAGCCTGGAATTATTGCCCATCCAAACCAAGACTCAGCTAGGCGACGAGCTGATCGCTCGTATCAAGAAAGGCGAGCTGATCGAGACCGGCCTGTGGTGCCTGGCGCGACTGGGCGCGCGTAAGCTTTTCTACGGCCCCATCAATCAAGTGGTTCCGGCCGCCACCGCCACGCGCTGGATGGAAGCGATCATCAAGCTCGATAAATCGGAAGACGCCGTAGCCGCCATAGCAAGGCGCACCGGCGATTCCTCGCGCGACCTGGCGCCAGCCGCGCTCGACCAGGTTCGCCGGAAATTCCCCGACGTAGACCTGGACGCCGAACCTCAGGATCACTTAGCCGCGATGGGCAAAGTCTTCGGCGAAGAATTGCCCGCCGGCCTTGTTTTCAATCAATGAACGAGCTCGCCCTGATCGAGCGTATCCGCCGCCTCGCCGGGCGCGGCAAACTTGAATTAGGAATCGGCGACGACTGCGCCATCTTTCGGCCGCGCCCCGGTCAAGATTTGCTCTTCACCACAGATCAAATGATCGAAGGCGTTCATTTCCTGCCCACTCACGCGCCGTCTTTCATAGGCGAACGCGCGTTAGCCCGCAGCCTCAGCGACATTGCCGCCATGGGCGGCGTCGCTCAATTCTGCCTGGTCTCTTTGGCCGTCCCTCCCGATCACGACAAATGGATCGAAGCCTTTTATCGCGGCCTGCTTCGTCTCGCCAAAAAAACCGGAACGTCGTTCGCCGGCGGCGATCTTTCGCATTCTGAAAAAATCTATTGCGACGTAATGGTTTGCGGCTCCGTTAAACGCGGCAAGGCCCTTCGCCGCGATGGCGCGCGTCCCGGCGATTTAATTTACGTTTCAGGCCGCCTGGGCAAACCATGGGATCGGCGAATCCAGCCGCGGCTTGAACTAGGCCAATCTTTGATTGGCCTCGCGACTTCCTGCATAGATTTGAGCGACGGGCTATCGCTGGATCTTCATCGTCTCTGCGTCGCCTCAAAAGTCGCCGCGAATATCGATCGTGTCCCGGTAGTTCGCGGCGCAACGCTCGATCGTGCGCTAAACGGCGGTGAAGATTACGAATTGCTGTTCACCCTGCCACCCGGCAAACCGTTTCCACGTGGAACAATTCGTATAGGCACTATCGTCCGAGGAAATCCCGGGGCGCTTGCATTTCAAGGGGAACCGCTTGCCCCTCGCGGTTACGATCATTTTAGGATCAAAATAGAAAGCGGATGAATCTCCGTCAGCTCTTCGATCTTTCACTTGCCTGCTGCCGCGATACTCCGGCACTGGAATGGGCCGGCGAAGTGTATACTTTTGGCGAGATTGAGGCACGTAGCAACCGCATGGCCCGGGCGCTCGCCAGTCGAGGCCTGACGCAGGGCGACCGCCTTTGTGTCTATCTTTCGAATTGCATCGAGATGATTGACTTGTTTCTGGCGTGTATCAAGCTCGGAATCATCTTTGTTCCGGTAAACATTCTCTATCGCGAGCGCGAAATTCAACACATTCTAAGCGACGCGGAGCCTAAACTTTTCGTGACCGAGCGCGAACTTCCCGATCTTGCGAAAGAATCGACGGAAGCTGTCGACTTTCCGCATCTGGATGGCGACACGCCCGCAGCCCTGGTCTACACTTCGGGCACCACCGGCACGTCAAAAGGCGCCATTCTCACGCACAATAATTTCGCGGCGAACGCGGTGAATCTTCTCGCCTGTTGGCAGATTACCGATCGCGACCGTTTGCTGCTTACGCTTCCTCTGTTTCACGTCCACGCGCTCGGCAACGGCCTACACTGCTGGCTGATCTCGGGCTGCCGCATGCGCCTGCTCGAACGTTTCGATCATCAAAATATCCTCCATCACTTTCTCGATTTCCACCCTTCGCTCTTCTTCGGCGTCCCGGCCATGTACGTTCGTCTGCTTGAAACCGCGCCGGATGTTGCAAAAACAATCGGCACCCGCATGCGGCTATTCGTGTCCGGCTCGGCTCCTCTGCCGGCTAGATCCTAGAGGATTTTCGCGTACTCTTTGGCCATACGATCCTCGAGCGATACGGTATGTCCGAGACTCTAATGAACCTTTCGAATCCCTACATTGGTGAACGCCGCCCCGGAACAGTGGGATTTCCGCTGCCGGGCATCTCCGCCCGCCTCGACGAATCGGGCGAGGTTTGGATGAAAGGCCCCAACGTCTTCGCCGGTTATTGGAAAAATGAAGCCGCGACTCGTGCCGCATTTGAGAACGGCTGGTTCAAAACCGGCGACATTGCGACCCGTTCCGAAGATGGCTATTACACTTTGACCGGACGCCGCAGCGATCTGATTATTTCCGGCGGCTATAACATTTATCCACGCGAGATCGAGGAATTCCTGATGGAGCAGCCCGAAATCGCTGAAGCCGCCGTCGTAGCCGAATCCGACCGAGTACGCGGTGAGGTTCCGGTGGCCTACGTAGTAGTTCGCACGACGCTAGACATAGATTCGCTCGAAGCCCGCTGCCGCGAAAAGCTGGCGTCCTTCAAGATTCCCCGCCGATTTGAGACGATCGACAAATTGCCGCGCAATGCGCTGGGGAAGGTCCAGAAACACCTGATCGTCCGAACACCCTAAAATGTCCCGCATCCTGATGGTGAGCTCCGAAGCGTCGCCTTTCGCGAAGACCGGCGGCCTCGGCGACGTCCTGGGCGCACTTCCGGCCGCCCTGGCTCGCCGAGGTGAAGACGTCGCGGTGGTGCTGCCGCGTTATCGAACCGCGGAGATCCCGCAGTCAGAGAGAATCTGGCACGATCTGCCGGTCTACGTGGGCCCGCACTCGCTTTGCCGCCGCTGTCGACCAACTGGTTTACCACGGCGTCCGCTATCTGTTTGTCGATTGCCCGCCGTTGTACGACCGTGCGGGAATTTACGGCGCCGGGGACCAGGACTTCGCGGATAACCACCTTCGCTTCGCTTTTCTATGCCGCTCCGCTATTGAGATTTCCCGCCACATCTTTCGAGCTGACATTTTCCACGCCCATGATTGGCCCGCGGGCCTGCTCCCGCTGTATCTCCGGAGCCTGGACGGCGATCCGACGTTCTACGGCGTTAAATCCGTCCTGACCATCCACAACCTGGGCTATCAGGGAGATTTTCCGCCGTCGATTCTGGGGGATCTCGGCGTCGATCCGGCCGCGTTTCAACCGGAAGGCCTGGAATTCTACGGAAATGTCAGCTTCCTGAAAGCGGGGATCGTCTGGGCGGACGCCGTTACCACCGTCAGCGCGACCTATGCGCGCGAAATCCAAACCCCCGAGTTCGGCTTCAATTTCGACGGCCTGCTTCGTTCGCGGGCCTACAAGCTTACCGGCATCCTGAACGGCGTAGACTACGCGGAGTGGGACCCGAGGGAAGATCCTTATATTCCGGCACATTACTCCTCGGCTGACCTTTCCGGCAAACGCCGCTGCAAGGCTGCGCTTCTGGACGAGTTGCGCCTGCCGCCGTTTCCCGGCCGTCCGTTGATCGGCATCGTCTCGCGATTTGCTTATCAAAAGGGCCTGGATATATTCGGCGAAATCGCCCCGCAGATCGCCGATGAGAATATCGCTTTCGCGGTGCTCGGCTCCGGGGACACCACTGTCGAGGACATGTTTCGCTACTTCGGCTATGTCCGTCCCGATAAGTTCGGCGTCCACATCGGGTATGATAACGCCCTGGCGCATCGCATTGAGGCCGGAGCGGACATGTTCCTGATGCCCAGCCGTTATGAGCCGAGCGGCCTGAGTCAGATGTACAGTTTGCGCTACGGCACCGTTCCGATCGTGCGAGCCACCGGCGGCCTGGAAGACACTGTCGACGACGAAACCGGTTTCCGTTTCCACGGCTACTCGCCACTCGCGCTTTTTGGAGCAATTCGCCAGGCTCTTTCGGCGTATGAAGACCAGGAGGCTTGGCAAGTCCGCATGCGCAAGGGGATGGCGAAGGATTTTTCCTGGGACGCCGCCGCGGCGCGGTATCAGGACCTATATCGCTCGCTCTAGCCCAGCATCTTTCCGCCGGATCCTGCATCTGATGAGAGCATATGGCTGACATCAACACCGCGAAATTCGCCGATAGCACTTTCGATCAAGACGTTCTGAAATCGGAAACCCCGGTTCTAGTGGACTTCTGGGCTCCCTGGTGTCCTCCCTGTAGAGCGATGTCTTCAACCGTTGACGCCCTGGCCGCCGAGTACGCGGGGAAGATCAAAATCGGAAAGATGAACCTGGACGACAACCCGGCGACTCCGATGCGTTACCAAGTCCGCAGCATCCCTACGTTTCTATTGTTCAAAGGCGGCGAGGTGGTAGAACAAACCGTCGGTGCCATGCCCAAATCCGAGCTCCAGCGGATGATCGATCCGCACGTCGATGCGGCGGTTGCGTAGTTGCATCCGAAGGGCCACTTCGAGCATCATAAATAGCGGAGTATAAAACTTACAACATGGCTGGCGACAACACTTTAAACTTCTCAGACAGCACCTTCGATCAGGACGTCCTCAAATCGGACATTCCCGTCCTGGTGGACTTTTGGGCTCCCTGGTGCGGCCCCTGCAAGGCGATGTCGCCCACCATCGATGCGCTGGCTACCGAGTATGCCGGGAAGATTAAAATCGGTAAGCTGAACACGGACGATAACCCGGCTACGGGTATGCGTTATCAGGTCCGCGGCATCCCCACGCTGCTTCTGTTTAAGGACGGTAAAGTGGTGGATCAGAGCGTCGGTTCGAAGCCTAAGGCCGACGTGATGAAGATGATTGATCCGCATGTTGCGGCGCCGTCGACTTCGACGTTGAAGGCGTCCTAAGCGGCTCTGGTTGCGTCACCATTGCGGTCTGAAAATTAATAGTGGCATCGACCGCTCCCTTTGGTCGCGGCTCATTGGGATCTGCTGGGGTCGGGTTTGCCGATTTCCCAGTGGTGGCCGAAGGGATCGACTAACCGCCCGAGCCGCCAGCCGTACTCATTGGTGACGGGGGATATAACGGTGGCTCCGGCTGCTACTGCTTTATCGAAGGCGGCGTCCGGGTTCTGGACGGTCATGACCATCCGGACGGTCCCGCCGCTCAGGGTTTCGGGGCTGAAATTCAGGTGCTCGGGAGACTCGTCGGCGACCCAGAAGTCTGCTCCATCCACGCCTAATCGCGCGACTACGCCACCGTCTTCGCCGTCGATGCGAAACAACTCTACGGCTCCAAAGGCTGCCTTGTAGAACTCGACTGCTTTCGCACCTCTTCGGACGGAAAGCATCGGGGCTATGGTTGTCATCCTGTTATCGCTCCCTGGGCGGCCGATCCTACCAGCTTCACGTACTTTTGAAATACTCCCGAGGTGTACTTGGGCTCGGGCGTCTTCCATGAATACAGCCGGGCAACCAAATCCTCTGGCGAAATTTCCAGTTCTATCGACCGCTTTTCGATATCGATTGAAATCATGTCGCCTTCCTGCACGGCGGCGATCGCACCGCCGCGAGCAGCTTCTGGCGCCACGTGCCCGATCATGAAGCCTCGGGTTGCGCCGCTGAAACGCCCGTCGGTGATCAGCGCGACGCTTTCCGATAATCCGGCGCCGACGATCGCGCCGGTAACGCCCAGCATCTCCCGCATACCGGGACCGCCGCGAGGGCCTTCATAGCGAATCACCACGATGTCGCCGGGCTTGATGTTGCCACTGGTCACAGCCAGCATCGCGGATTCCTCGCAATCGAATACACGAGCCGGCCCGCGCTGGGCTTTTCTATCCAGGCCGGTCACTTTGATGACACAGCCTTCAGGAGCCAGATTTCCCTTTAAGATGACGAGTCCGCCTGACGATTTGATTGGATTCGACAGGGGGCGAATTACTTCCTGCCCCGTGGTTTCCTGTGCGTCGGCGGCTTCCTCGGCGAAAGTGCGGCCGGTGACCGTCATTGCAGATCCATCCACAAATCCACCATCCACCAGGCGTTTCGCGATCACCGCCATCCCGCCTGCGCGGTCGACATCGACGGCTACGAAGCGTCCGGCGGGCTTCAGGTCCACGATCAGCGGAGTGCGGCTGCTGATGGTCTGAAAATCGTCGATGGATAGCTCGACTCCTGCCTCGCGAGCCATCGCCAGAAGATGCAACACCGCGTTGGTAGATCCGCCGGAAGCCGCCACGGACGCAATCGCATTCTCAAACGCCTTGCGCGTGGCGATCTGGCGAGGGCGCCGGTCCTCGCGTACCGCGTCTACCGCGATTTGCCCGCATCGATACGCTACCTTCTGTTTGCGAGGGTCGACTTGCGGGACCGCGGCCGTATTCATGGGGGCGAGGCCGATCATCTCCATGACGGTGGCCATGGTGTTGGCGGTGAACTGGCCTCCACAGGCGCCGGCGCCGGGGCACGCCGCATTTTCGATTGCGAGGAATTCTTCGTCCGAGATATTTCCCGCCGCGTTCGCGCCGACGGCCTCGAACACATCCTGAATGGTCAGATCGCGCCCTTGATAATGCCCTGGCATGATGGATCCGCCATACAGAATCACGCCGGGAGTATTCAGGCGGAGCAGCGCCATCGCCGCCGCGGGAATGGTCTTATCGCAGGCCACGAGCGCTACGATCCCGTCGAACATATGACCGCGAGCCACCAGCTCGATTGAATCGGCGATCAGGTCGCGGCTGACCAGGGACGCCTTCATGCCTTCGGTTCCCATGGTGATGCCGTCGCTGATGGCGATGGTATTGAACTCCATGGGAGTGCCGCCCGCGGCTCGCACGCCGGCTTTGACGTGGGTGGCCAGCTCCCGCAGATTGAAGTTGCAGGGCATGGTTTCGATCCAGGTGTTGGCGATGCCGATGATGGGCTTCTTGAGATCGTCGTCGGTGAAGCCGATGGCTTTCAACATGGAGCGCGCGGGGGCTCGGTCGCGCCCTTGGGTGATGGTGTAGCTATTGAGCTTCATCGGACTTATTTTAGGACACGTGCAGGGACGTTGAAGAACGCTGTAAGAAATCATCACCTGGTTCGTCTTATAATCGATAAGACACCCGTTAGCGGAACTTTCGCGCGAGAAACATCGTCATATACAGACGGAGACCCACGCTCAAGTGAAACGTAAGTGGAAGATAACGCTGTTGATAGTTGTGCCCCTGCTGATCGCGGGAGGGGTTGCCGGGGCTATGCGCTGGAGTCAGCGCAATCTGGTGACGGTGCAGACTGGTTCAGTCTATCGTACCGACCTGACCTCGCTGGTTACCGCCTCTGGGGAGGTTAAGCCTCGCAATTATATCAATATAGGAGCGAATGCCCAGGGGCGGATCGTGGAGCTTCTGGTGAAGGAAGGCGACCGGGTTCGCAAGAATCAGGTGGTGGCGCGCATCGAACATGTGCAGGCGCAGGCGGATGTCGCGGCGCAAAAGGCTGCGGTCGCGTCCTCGCAGGCCGATTCCGCGGCTGCCGAAGAGGGACTTCGTGCGGCGGATGAGAGCATCAAGACGGCGCAGGCAACGCTGGACCGGTTTCGTACCGAGCAGGCTCGGGCGAAGATGCTGCTGGATAATGCCGAGAAGATGTTTCATTACAATCTGATCGCTAAGCAGGATTACGATCAGAAGAAAGCCGATTACGAATCGGCCACGGCTAGCGTTCGCGAGAACGAAGCGCGGCTTTCGCAGATGAAAGTGCAATCGCAGCAAACCCGGGCGCAGCTGGGATCTTATCAGCGCCGCGTGACGCAGGCTGAGGCCGGGCTGTCGCGAATCGAGGATGTGCTGGCGAAATACGATGCGCTGGCGCCGCTCGACGGAGTGGTTACGGATCTGCCGGTTCGCGTGGGCGAAACGGTGGTGCCGGGCGTGCAGAATTCCGCCGCTTCGACGCTGATGACCATCGCGGATATGTCGCTGATCACGGCCGAGGTAAAGGTGGATGAGACCGACATCGTCAACGTGCACGTGGGCCAAGTCGCCAATATCACCATTGATGCGATTCCGAATCGGACTTTCACGGGTAAGGTGATCGAAATCGGGAACACGGCCATTTTGCGGTCCTCGGGACTGGCCGCGTCGCAGAGCGCTAATTCGAGCCAGGAAGCGAAGGACTTTAAGGTGGTGATCGCTCTTGAAATGCCGCCCGAGGAAATTCGGCCAGGGTTATCATGCTCCGCCAAGATTGTTACCGCGACGAAGCGGCAGGTTCTGGCGATTCCCATTCAGGCACTGACGGTCCGCAAGAAGAGCGATCTGGAGCCTCCGAAGGATGGCGTCCTGGCGTCAACCGAATCGCCTGTGGACCGGGCGAAGGATGTGGAGATTCAGGGCGTGTTCGTGGTGAACAACGGAAAAGCGGAGTTTCGTAAAGTGGAGACCGGGATCACCGGCGCTACCGATATTGAAGTCACCAACGGGTTGCAGGAGAACGACCACATTATCACCGGAAGTTACAAAGTGATCCGCACGATACGCAATGACGCGCCTGTGAAGATAGACAACCGTCCGCCGGCCATGATCGACACGAAGAGCTAAATGGCACAGGCGGCGGTTCTCGACAAAGCGGAGCGCGGGGCGCAGCTCAAGCGCGACGGCGTGATTATCCGGACCTGGGATCTTTACAAGACCTACGTCATGGGAGATCAGGAGATCCACGCGGTTGCCGGAATCGACATCGAGATCCGCAAAGGCGAGTACGTCGCGATCATGGGGCCGTCGGGCTCCGGAAAATCGACGCTGATGAACCTGATCGGCTGCCTGGATTCGCCCACGGCGGGTCAATATTACCTGGCGGGCAACCTGGTCAGCGATATGGATGACGATGAGCTGGCTCGCATCCGGAACAAAGAGATCGGATTTGTTTTCCAGACGTTCAACCTGCTGGCTCGGGCGACGGCGCTGCACAACGTGGAACTGCCGTTGATTTACGCGGGTCTTTCGCACGCGGCACGCGCCGAAAAGGCCAAGGCGGCGCTACGGGCGGTGGATCTGGAGCAGCGCATGCTCCACAAGCCGAGCGAGCTTTCAGGCGGGCAGAGGCAGCGGGTGGCGATCGCGCGGGCGCTGGTGAACGATCCGTCGATTCTGCTGGCTGACGAACCTACCGGTGCTCTGGATACCGCCACCGGCAAAGAGATCATGGCGTTGTTCGAGAGGCTGTACGAGCAGGGCAACACCATCGTTCTGGTAACGCATGAGCGCGACATTGCGGTACATGCGCACCGGGTGATCCACATCCGCGACGGCAAAGTGGAGCTCGACGAGAAGGTCAAGTAAGTAGTTCTTCTAGGCCATCCGGTAGAAAATTCGTCTCCGCCCTTCGACGCGCGGCGCAAACTCCACAGAATCAGCGGCGCATTGTTGGAAGTGTGCTTGCACGCGATAATAGATCATGTGGAATAAAGACCAGAACTCATCCGTCCCATCGTCATCTCCGTCCGCCAATCCGGCTGCGCGAGCTTCCGCGCCGGAGCCGCAACCCAGCGGCAACGGCGCGCTGATCGGCGCGACGATGACGATCAAGGGCACAATTCTTAGCAAAGAAGACCTGGTAATTAACGGCGAAGTGGAAGGCAAGCTGGAAGCGGTCAGCCGTTTAACGGTGGGCGCGACGGGCAAGGCGCAGGCCAGCATCAAGGCCGGCGAAGTGGTGATCGGCGGGACCGTAAATGGAAACGTCGAAGCCCTGCAGCGGATTGTCCTGCGCAAGGGCGCGAACCTGGTGGGCGACGTGAAGACGGCGGGAATCGTGATCGAAGACGGTGCGTTTTTCCGCGGCGGGATCGATATAACCAGGACGGACGCGAAAGCCGTTAGCGCTTAATCCGGCCTTCACGGTCTAGCATCAGCCGCTGGCCGCGCCAGTCGACTGAGTTTCCGAACAGGGCCACCGACCAGACTGCGGCGGCGTATAAGTCGCGCAAGGGAATGGCCCAGCACAGACGCAAAACGTCGCGGCTGCGAATAATAAACCAGCCGGAGGCGATCGCCATAGCCATGCGCACCGCCAGCAAGATGGCGGCAAGCTCCCAGCGGCCGAATGCCAGTGCTATCGCCGCCCAGAACGTGGCGAAGGTTACCGGCAGACCCAGGAAGCCCGCGAACTTCGAAACCCGGATGGTGCGCGCCCAACGGATCTGGTGACGCCATACATCCCTCCAGTTTCCGCCCAGATGCGTCTCGACGATCATGCCGGATAGCACGCATTTAAGGCCCAAGGCGTGAAGCCGATGCCCTAGCTGATAATCGTCGGCCAGATATTCGGCGACGCTTGCAAAGCCGCCGATGCGGTCGAGATCGGCGCGGCGAAACGCCAGGGTGGATCCCAGGGCGAACTCATCTATGCCCACCGCGCGGGCGACTAGGGTCGAGGGGGCGAAGTCGGTCGACACTCCTAGTCCTTCGAATCTTGCTGCGGCGGTCTCGGCGGTGGGGCGGTAGAGGCATGTGACTAGTCCTACTTTTGGATTTTCCAGGGGCGCGGTGACGTGTTGTATATAATCGGGCTCGACGCGGATGTCGGCGTCGTTGACGATCAGAATGGGGTTCTTCGCGGCTGCGGCCAAGTCCATTAAGATGCCAACCTTGGCGTTGGGCGTGCGGGTTAGGCATTCGACCACACGGGCGCGCGGAAATTCACGCAGGATGGGCACGGCGGGGTCGGAGAGGCTACTTACGCCGCAGAGGAACTCGTACTCGCCTTGTAGGATTGAGTGAGATGCCAGGGCAGATTGAAGGGCGGCGTCGGCTCCGCGGACAGGTTTGAGGATTGAGACAGGAGGGGGACTGACCGGTCGAACGGCGGCGTCGGGTTCACGGGCAGGTTTTGGGATTGAGACAGGAGGGGGATGGACCGCTCCCTCTGGTCGCGGCTCGGGGGGTGCCGGTTGATCGGGGGGGGCCGGTTGATCGGTTGAGGTCGATTGAAAAAGGCAGGCTAGGATTGCTAATAGCTGATATGCGCCGGCTACGATCGCGATTGCGAGCAGAATCACTGGGCGAGAAGGACTACGCCGCAGGCCACCAGGCAGGCTCCTACCCAGCGGCGCGAATCGACTCGCTCGTTTAAAACAATCCGGGCGAGGATGGTTTCAAACACCAGCGTCGCTGCCGACGCGGGAACCGCGAAACTCAAATCCGTCGATTCGAGCAGGGTCATAAACGCGAAAAAAGAGACCGCCATAAAGGCGATGGCCAGGATCAGGAATTTCTTTCGAGCCAGGGTTGCCAGCGCCCGGGCGACGCCGCGAGGGTGGAACTCGCGGATTTCGCCATGGCGCTTCATCTCGATGCTTTGGAGGACGTCGCCCATCACGGTGCAGCCTACCATTACAGCCAGCAGCATCCAGGACTTCATAACTCGCCTTTACCATGCGGGCTTCCGATGCCGACGAAGACCGTACCGGCGACAATCAGCAGCGTTCCGGCCCAGCGCGCGGGCGTGATCTGCTCATTCAGGAATAAGCGTCCCATCAACGCGTTGGCGACGTAGCCCAGAGAAGTGACAGGGAGGACGTAGCTGAGGTCCGCCCAACTCAGCAGGGCCATGCGCGAGAGCAGCCACAGGATCAGCAGGACGATTCCGATCATGACCCAGGGGCTGAAAATCGCGGAGAGATAATCGCGCACCGAATCCGTACTGCGATTCCGCATGCCGGAAGCGAGGGCGAAATTCCCCAGGGCGTTCGACAATACGACGATGAACGTGAAAACCCGCGTCTTCCAGCGGATCCGCGCGCCGGGATTCATCCTACGTGCGCGGCACGTTCTTCTTCAAGAACGCGATTGGCCTTACCTTCAGCGACGTATTTCTTACGCTTGTGGCGCAGGGACAGAAAAGACTTGGCTTCTTTGTAGAGCCGGGCCCGCTCGTCATTATGGAAAATCGCCTTGCGGACGATCCGCCACGCGGCTTTGGGGCGGAAATAATATTCGCCGTAAAAGCGCTCCACCCAATCGACCAGCTCTTCTTTTTCGAGAATACCGGGGTAGACGACGTTGGGAAGCTGATGGCCCTCATCGTCGGCCATGTTGATCTGCACCAGGTTGTTCTTCTTGGCGTAATCGTAGAATTCAGTGCCGGGGAAGGCGTGGGCGATCGAAACCTGAATGGTCTCGACATCCATGCGCTTGGCGAAGTCGATGGTATTGCGCAGAGTGTCGCGAGTCTCGCCAGGCAAGCCGACGATGAAGTCGCCGTGAATCACCAGGCCAAGCTTGTGGCAGTTCTCGGTGAAGCGCCGTGCCATGTCGATGGTGGCGCCCTTCTTGATGTTGCGCAGGATCTGCTCATCGCCGGATTCGTAGCCGACGATCAACAGCCGGCAGCCGGCCTCTTTCATCGCCTTTAGGGTTTCGTAATCGGTGGTGACACGCGAGGTGCAGGACCAGGTAAAGTTCAGCTTCTTCAGCTCCGCGCACAGCTCAATGGTGCGGGCTTTGCGGTAATTGAAGGTATCGTCGTCGAAGAAAATCTCTTTGAGGCCGGGGAAGTTTTCGAGCGTGTAACGGCACTCATTCACGATGTCCTGAGCCGAACGCAGGCGCCAGCGGTGGCCGGAATGGGTCTGCGGCCAGAGGCAGAAAGTACACATGGCGGGACAGCCGCGGGTCGTATAGAAAGAAATGTAGGGATGGAGCAGGAAGGGGACATTGTACTTCCTGAAATCGAGATCGCGCTTGTAGGTTTTCGAAACCCAGGGCAATTCGTCGAGATTCTCGATATAGCCGCCTTCCGGATTGTGGACGTTTACGCCGTCTTTGCGGAAGCTGACGCCGGGAAGCTCTTCGAGCGGGGTCCCTTTGGCGTAATTGGCGATCTGATAATCGAATTCGCGGCGGACGATAAAATCGATGGCCTTGGTGGAGTTGAGAACTTTATCCGGCTCGATGGTGACCGGCGGTCCGACGAAGGCGACCTTCATCTTGGGGTTCGCGTCTTTCATCATCTCCGCGATTTTCACGTCGACGTGAAAGCCGGGAGAGGAGGTAAACAGCACCAGCAATTCGTAATTCTTGGCCTCTTCCACAGTTTGCTGGATGGAAACGCCATGCGGAGGCGCGTCCAGCACTTTGCTGCCTTCGATCATGCCGGCCGGGTAGCAGAGCCACACGGGATACCAGTACGATTCGATTTCGCGCGTGGAGGGCCAGCGCGAACCGGCACCCCCGTCAAAGCCGTCAAAAGAGGGCGGATTCAGAAATAAAGTCTTCATCGGCACAGCGTTATGATGTCTCCCTTACCGGTTGGAGGCGTTCTCCAGTTCGTCTTCTGCAAGTTCCTGCCTGGAGAAGTTGCTAAAGTTTACATTGAGTTCGGCTCGGCCGAACACGCGCACATCCGCCGTGCTTTGAAAGTGTTTAGGGATCGCGACGCCGTCGCGGATCTCATATTCCTGGACAAATTCGACCTTCTTGAGAAAGACCGACGGCGTCTTGACCAGACGGCCGGCCTCGCGCACCGGCATGGCGGTGGCGGCGTCGAGCCAAAGTTCCCCTCGAAACAATCCGACGGCTTTCTTGCGCGGAGTCACTTGAAAAACCTGGACTTTGCGATCGCCGGCCTGGTTTTGGCCCTTGTATTTGAACTTATAATTCGCCGGAGTGATGGCGGTGTCGCCGTGAGACTCGGTTTCAGCCGAGAGGTAACGGGTAATCACTTCATTCTTAATGGAGGTATCGCCTGAGAATCCCAGGCCTTTGTAGGTGATGATTCCGAACTTGGAAATACGCCGCAGGGCCAGTAACGTTCCCTGCCGGGCGAGTCTGGGAAGCTTGGCATCGATGGAAACCTGCATTTGCGCGCCGCGGAGCGTGGTTTGTTGAGTCTCCTTGGCGGTGATGTAACGGCTAAGGATTTCCTGGCCCGCAGAATCCTCCGGCATGGCGCCCAGCGGCGCGATCGCCAGAGCTACGCCCAGACACAGCTTGACCATGAACCTGAAGTGACTTCTCTGACCCATTCGAATCGTTCTCAGTGTAACAGATGCGGCTGGGGACCGGCAGTCGCAGGCGGATCGCGCTAATGTGTTAACATTCGACAGAATCAGGACGATAGAACGGTATGCAGGATTCATTGCCAGACAGCGACGCTATATTGGCGCAGTTCAACCGCCTGATCCAGGAATTGCTTCGCGGCAACATGCACCGCAACACCTTCCGGCCGTGGGAGATCGAGTTGCTCCTGGACATAGAAAGCTGCAATCTTCGCGAATCGAGCAAGCGCGAAACGCTCCGGCGCTACCAGAAAGCCGTACAGAGGCAAATGGAAAAGGGCGCTCGGCTGCCGCTGAAACTTTCCGAATATCTGGACGCTGTAAAGGCCAAGAGGCCGGTGGTGTCCACTCCGGTCGCTTCCTGAGACGCGGCCTGCTATCCTGAGGTTCTATGGGATGCGGGGGCGGAAGCGGGATGATGGGCGGACCGAAGGTCGACGAGCCCAACAAGAGTGGTCGAACGGTCTTCTGCGTCAAGTTTCAGAAAGAGATGCCGGGATTGGACGAAGTTCCGTTCGATTCGCATCCGCTGGGCCAGCGCATCTACGAAAATGTCTCCAAAGAAGCCTGGAAGCTGTGGCTGGAGCACATGAAGATGATCATGAATGAGTATCGGCTGAACCTGGGGACGCAGGAAGCTCAGGAATTCATTCTGAAGCAGATGGAAGATTATTTCTTCGGCGAGGGCGCGCAGTTTCCTCCGGGGTACGTGCCGCCTCGGTCTAAGAATTAGTTTTATTCCGATTTGCGCGCTTCAGCGAACTACGCCTGCCATGGGACTGCTGGCAGAGGCGTAAAGTTTCTTGGGCATTCTTCCGGCGAGAAATGCCATCCGGCCTGCCTGCACGCCCAGCTTCATGGCTGTAGCCATCGAGACCGCATCTTCTGCCGCTGCGATCGCGGTGTTCATCAGGATTCCGTCGTAGCCCAGCTCCATGGCTATGGCTGCGTCGGAGGCAGTGCCGACGCCGGCGTCGACAATCAGCGGGACTTCGGTGATCATCTCGCGGAGTATCCGGAGATTCGTCAGGTTCTGAATGCCTAAACCGCTTCCAATCGGGGCGGCCAGGGGCATGACGGCGGCGGCGCCGGCGTCGATCAGGCGGCGCGCGTTCACCAGATCGTCATTGGTGTAGGGCAGGACGGTAAAGCCTTCCTTCGCCAGGACCCGCGTGGCCTCGATCAGACCTTGATTGTCGGGGAACAGGGTACGCTCATCGCCTATGACTTCCAGCTTGACCCAATCCGACAAGCCGACTTCGCGACCCAGGCGGGCGGTGCGGATGGCTTCGTCGGCGGTGTAGCAGGCGGCCGTGTTGGGCAGGAGGAAATATTTCGAACGGTCGACGTAATCGAGCAGAGATTCCTTCGAGCGGTCAGTCAGGTTCACGCGGCGAACGGCGACCGTGACCACTTCAGCGCCGGAGGCTTCGTGGCAGCGGGCCATTTCCTGAAAGCTGCGATATTTCCCCGTGCCCACGAAAAGGCGAGATGAGAACTCGCGTCCGGCGATTCTGAGCGTGTCCATAAGTCCATTCTAAGGGTCTAAACCGCCCTGAAGGAAACCTTACTACCAACCGATATTCCAGTTGAGGGAATCCGCCCGGACATGAAAAAGAATAACTTGGTGAAGCTGCTGATGATTGCGTTTGTAGTCGCGATCATCTCGACAGGCGTGTTTTACGGACTTTTTGTGAATCGGCTGAGCAGCAATACGGGCAGCGGCAAGATGCTGGTGGTGGCGGCTAAGCCACTGAAATCAGGCACGATACTACAGAGTTCCGACGTTAAGCTGATCCCCTGGCTGGGACAGGACCTGCCCAAAGGCGCGTATGGCAGCGCCTCCGAAGTAGCCGGGAATACCGTGCTCGATTCGATATCGGAAGACGAGCCGGTTCTTGCCGTCCGGCTCGCATCGAATCGAAGCGGCGGTGGATCCGGGGTCCCGAGCGGGATGCGGGCGGTTTCGGTCCATGTGACGGATTCGACGGGTGTAGTCGGAATGTTGCATGCGGGGCAGAAAGTGGACGTTCAAGTGGTGGTGGGCCATGGGAAAGAGAATGAAACGTCGGTGCGTACCGCGATTGAAGACTTACAGGTGCTGTCGTTGAATCCGGTGCCGGAGCAGAGCTCGCAGGGGGCGATGCTGCCGGTGGTGACGCTGCTCGCCAAGCCAAGTGAAGCGGATGTGCTGGCGGCGGCGGATGCAGGCGCTCGGGTGCGGTTGACGCTGCGCAATCCGCTGGACGATCAGACCGACGGACGCGGGTCGCTTTCGCTGAATGCCGTGATGCGAGGCGGCGGAAGCACTTCAAAACCCGCGAACAAGTCCAAATAGCGGGTCTTCCATGCTGATTCTCTCCATCCTGGCGTTCTTTCTCGTCATCTTCCTGCTGGCGTCGATTACGGTTACGGTCGCGTGGATGGGATTCTTGAAAAAATCCTCGGAAGAGGCCGAAGCCGCTCGCCGCGACCTGGAAACGGTGAATGAGGAATCGACGTTGTTCCGCACCGAGCGGCTCAGCACGCTGAATTTCTGGGACAGCTTGCTCGCCCGTTTCGATTTCATCGAAATCCTGAAAACGCGCATCGCGCAGGCAGAGCTGGATTGGTCGGTGGGACGGGTAACCCTGGCGATGCTGTTCGCGGGCACGCTGGTGGGATTGATTCTCGCAAAATACATTGGTTTCCTGGCAGCCATCGCGGGGGCGGGGCTGGCGGCTTACATCCCTTACGCATACATTCTGCATAAGCGGAAGAAGCGCTTTATGAAATTCCGCGAGAATTTTCCCGATGCACTGGATTCTCTGGCTCGGGCGCTGCGCGCCGGGTATCCGTTGTCAGCATCCATGGACATGATCGCGTCGGAAACCTTGCCGCCGGTGTCGGTGGAGATGCGGAAGACGTCGGCCGAAGCGAACCTCGGCAGGGGATGGCCGCAGGCGCTGGATAACATGGCTCGACGGATGCCGGTGCTTGAGGTGAACTTGTTTATCGCCGCGGTGCAATTGCATGCGCGGACCGGAGGACGGCTCAGTGAAGTGCTGGGAGGCCTGTCGGAGAATATGCGCGAATCGATTGCGCTGCAAGGCGAGGTGCAGGCGCTGGCGGCGCACGGCAAGCTTACCGGCGTAATTCTGACCATCATGCCGATCGCGATTGCGGTGATGATGATGATCGTAAGCCCCGGCTACGTCCAAGTCCTGTTCGATTATCCGTACGGAAAGACGCTGGTGACGGCGGCGGTGGTTTGCCTGATCCTGGCGCACCTGGTGATCCGAAAGATCGTGGATATCAAAGTATGACGGCGCCGCTGTTGATCGGACTTTTCTTTTTCGTCATGGCCGCGGTGGCGGGGGCGGGATATGTGTTCGTCCTACGGCCTGGCGCCGGCGGTGTGGAGATTCCAACGTCCGTGGGGTTGGGCGGCCGTGAAACTCCGGCAGCGCAGGCCGCTATGGCCGACGTGTTCCGCCTGATCGGTGAAGCGATCCCAGGACGGGGAGCGCATGCGGCGGCGCGTCAGGATTTAACGGCCGCGGGATTCCGATGGGCGTCGGCATTATCGGTATTCCTGGGGATTAAATGCGCGACCGCGCTGCTGGTGGGCGTGGCTTGCGCGTGGGCGGCGATCACCTTTCAGGGCGGCGCTTCGCTCGCGATCCTGCCGTTTGTGTGCGGGGCAGGGTTCGGATACATGATGCCGGACCGGGTGTTGGAGCGATTAGCCCGGCGCCGAGTGGATCGTTTGCGGCGGGGATTACCCGCGGCGCTGGATTTACTGGTGCTCGCGGTGGAAGCCGGGCAAGGGCTGGATGCGGCGATTCTCGATACCAGCCGCGGGCTGAGGAATTCTTATCCCGATCTGGCGGCCGAATTTACGCAATTGCAACTAGAGATGAAGGCCAACACGACGCGAGCCGAGGCGCTGAAGAATTTCGTGGATCGGAGCCGCGATATCGAGCTTCGAAAGTTCGCGAACCTGCTGATCGATACGGATCGCTTTGGGACCAGCCTGGCTCCGGCGTTGAGAACTCACGCGCGGTATCTGCGCATCCGTTTTCGCCAGATCGCGCAGGAAAGAGCCCGCAAAGTGGGCGTAAAACTAATCTTCCCGGTGTTTTTTCTGATCTTTCCGTCGGTGATCCTGATTACGCTGGGTCCGGCTGTGATCATGATTTTCACCCAGATGCGCAACTTGCTGGATCAGTAGAGCCGCGGGACGCATCCAAACCACCGTGGTAGCCGTCCGGGATTCCGATATTACGTTGACGGATGGGACTCGCGTGCACATCCGGCCGATTCGCCCCGAGGACGACCATATCCTGGTCGAGGCTTTTCGGCACCTAAGTCCGGAATCCGTATATCAGCGGTTTTTCACGGCGCTTCCCGAGCTGAGCGAAGGCATGGCTCGATATTTGTCTCATGTGAACGAGGTCAACCGGCTGGCTCTGGTGGCGGAGATCGATTCACAATTGGCCGCCGTGGCACGGTACGAGCGGACTATGGATTCCGAAGTCGTCGAACTGGCGCTGGTGGTGCTGAATGAGTGGCAGAATCGCGGATTAGGGCGCATTTTGTTGCGGGAGATCATGCGAGCGGCGGATGCCAACGGTATCCGGCATTTTCGCGCGGATGTTCTGGCTGAAAACCGGCGTATGTTGCGGCTGCTGGCGACGGAGGGCACGGTCTACGATCGAAAGACCGAAGCGGGAGTCACCACCTTACTTTTTACTGCGCGTACCATTACTCCCTGACCGTCGGGTACCTTGTTGCGAACTTGCCCAGGCAGCAGACTTGGAGGCGGGAAATCCCGTCTCTATGGAGCGCACAGACTTCGAACAGTGGAAAGCAAAAGAGGTTGCCCGCCTGCTGGCGCTGGTGGAAACCGAACGGCGTTATTACCAGGAAATGGTGGCCATGCTGCCGGTGGCGATTGTGGTTCTGGGGCCGGACCGGTCTGTAGTCTCCTCTAATCGGGCGTTCCGGCATCTATTTGGGATGAAGCCGGAAGACTTGAGGCGGAAGACGATCGAGCAGGTGATCCCTTCGCAGGCACTGGTCGAAAAAATTCGCTCCGTGCACATGCACAGCGATTCGCAACCCTATGTGTTCGTCGATTTCGACGAACGGCAGCTACGGATCGCGATTGTGCCGGTCCGAAACTGGGATGAAGAGGGCGAGATGGAGACGCTGCTCACGGTGCAGGATGTGACGGCGTTGTCGGCGGTGCAGCGTGCCGCGCCTGAGCCGGTTGCGGCTCCGGTATTGGATCTTCCCGCGATTTTGTGGACGGCGGACGCCTCGACGTTCCGGTTCCTGTCGGTCACGGGGGAAGCCGAACGGATGCTGGGATTTCCCGCGTCGCACTGGTTGAACACGCCGCAGTTTTTCGCCGAACGGATTCATCCCGAAGAGCGCGTGTCGACGATGGCGTTCTACGAAGCCGCGACGGCGCGGGGCGGGGATGCGAGCGCGGAATTCCGGTCCGTATCGCCGGCCGGGGAAGCGATCTGGTGCCGCGAGACGATTCGGGTAAAAGACGGCGTGATGACCGGCGTCCTGACAAACATCAGCGCGCGTAAGCAATTGGAACAGCAGTTACTGACCGCGGAACGAGCGGATGCTTTGCACTCGATCGCCGGGCGGTTGGCGCATGATGTGAACAATCCGCTGATGATCATCACCGGCTACGGCGAGGAGATGCTGCAAACGCTGCCTCCACAGAGCGCCGCGCGAGGCGATGTCCAGCAGATCTTGGGCGCTAGCGAGCGGATCTCCGGGATCGCGGGACAACTGCTGGGATATACGCGGCGAATCGCGAATCGGCCGAAACCGTTGAATGTCGCGGCGGTGGTGGCGGCCTTAGAAGATAAAATCGCGGCGGGCGAACGAGCTACGGTGGTAGTCGAGGCCGCTAGCGAGCCGGTGTGGGCGATGGCGGACGAAGCTCAGTTGTCCGAGGCGATTCTGGCGCTGGCGTCGCGGGATCGCGAAGAGGCGAAGGAAAGAAGCCGCATCACGATTTCCTGCCGGGTGGAAGTGCTGGCGGAGAAACTTCCCGGCGCGACGCTGAAGCCCGGCGTATACACGCTGTTGACGATTCGCGACGATGGGCGCGGAGCGGAGACAGGTAAAAATATTTTCGAGGGGTTGCTCGCGAAGGGTACGGGGACGGACCTGGCTCGGATGTATTCGACGGTGCGGGAGTGGGGCGGGGACATTGGATTTTCGAGCGAGCCGTTTCGCGGATCGACATTCCTGGTGTATCTGCCGTACGCGCAGCCGGTGATGGTCGCGGAGCCGGAGCCTGCGCCTTCTCCCGTCGAAGTGGTTCCGGAACCGGAGCCTGAAAAACAGATCAAGACGATCCTGCTTGTTGAAGACGAGGCTGGAATTCGGGCGCTGGTGCGGAAGATTCTGGCGCGCGAGAACTATCACGTGCTGGATGCTGGGAGCGCGGAAGAAGCTTTGAACGTCGTGACGGCGTCGGGGAACCGCATCGACCTTCTGGTCACGGACGTGATTCTCCCTGGGATCGGCGGGCGCGAGCTGGCCGAGGGGATGCGGGAGTTCTTGCCTGGGCTGAAGGTGCTGTACGTTTCCGGATTCACCGACGACGAATCAGTTCGGGCGGGCGCATTTCCTCCGGGATCGAAATTCCTCCAGAAGCCGTTCACGCTGAGCGCCTTGGTAGGCAAGGTTCGCGAAGCACTGGAAATCGAATAGGGTTCTGATACATTAGGGCGTATGCTTCGAAGCCGGGTCGCGCTGTGGCTCAGCGTCGTGGCGTTGCCTCCGCTGGGCGCGGTTCTGCTATGGATGCGCGGGGATTTGGGGATTTTCCGCCGCGTCATGGGAACGTTGGGGATCGTGGTCATCTCGATCCTGGAACTTTATTTTTTCTACGGGCTGCGCCTCGATTTCAATGGCAACATGTCGGAGCTACATTTCCGGCTGAATCAAACTTCTAAGCAAGCGGCAAAAGTAGAAGAGAATCGGGCTCAGCAACATGCCGAGGCGGCTCCGGCTCCGGCCCCGGTGGTGGCGGCTCCTGCGGCTCCGGCACCGGTAAAACTTGCGCCGGTTTCCTATTGGACCGATTTTCGGGGTCCGCATCGCGACGGGGTTTATTCAGAAGCACCAATCTCGACGGATTGGCCCGCGACGGGGCTGCCGCTGGTTTGGAAACAGCCGATCGGCGGCGGATATGCGTCCTTCACTACGGGCGAGGGGCTCGCGTACACCATCGAGCAGCGGCGCGACAAAGAGGCGGTGACGGCTTACGACATCGACACGGGGCGCGAAGTTTGGGCGTTTTCCTATCCCGCGTCATTCGACGAAGTGCTGGGTGGGCCGGGACCGAGGGCGACGCCCGTGTATCGCCGGGGGCTGGTGTATTCGCTGGGCGCCAAGGGAGATTTTTACTGCCTGTCGGCGAAGACCGGCAAACCCAAATGGTCAAAGAATATTCTTAAAGACAACGGGGCGAGGAATAAAGAATGGGCCATGGCGGGATCGCCGCTGATCGTCGATGAGAAAGTAATCGTCACGCCGGGTGGCAGCGACGGCAAGTCGATGGTCGCATATAATCGACTGACTGGCGATATGATCTGGCGCTCCTTGAACGACCGCACGGGTTACACTTCACCGATTGAAGGCACGCTTGCGGGGCGGCGGCAAATCGTGTGGGTGAACGCGCAGCGAGCGGTGGGGGTCGCGATTGAGGATGGGCGGCTGTTGTGGGATTATCCGTTTCCAAGCGCGATGGATATGAACTTGGCTCAGCCGATTCTAACGGACGAATCGCACGTGCTGCTGTCGTCGAGCGACGCGGGGGGATCCGTGCTGCTCGAGATCAGCGAGACCGACGGAGCGTTCACGGCGCATGAGTTGTGGAAGACGAATCGGTTTAAGAATAAATTCAACTCGTCGGTGCTGTATCAGGGATATGCATACGGCTTCGACGAAGCGATTTTCGCCTGCATGGATGCCAAGACCGGCGAGCTGAAGTGGAAGGGCGGGCGGTATGGGTTCGGGCAGGTGCTGCTGGCGGGCGGATTCCTGGTGGTGACTACCGAACAGGGCGAGGTGGTCCTGCTGCGGGCCACGCCTGAGGGTCACCAGGAACTGGCTCGGTTTCAGGCGGTTGAGGGGAAGACGTGGAACATCCCGGCGATCGACCACGGGATGCTGCTGGTTCGCAATGCGACGGAGATGGCTTGCTTTCGGATTGGGAGGACGCGGGAATGAGAATTTTAGTGCTGCTTTTGATAGTGGGCGTGGCGGGGTTTTCGCAAGACGAAACGGCCAGCGCGAATGGACGCGATCAGGCTCGGTCGATGGTGATGTCGAAATTCGGGATCGTGTCGACCAGCCAGACGCTGGCATCGCAGGCGGGCGCGCGGGTACTGGAAGAAGGCGGCAATGCGATCGACGCGGCGATTGCGGCGAACGCGACCTTGGGGGTGGTGGAGCCGGCGATGAATGGCATCGGCGGAGACTTGTTCGCGATTATCTATGAAGCCAAGACCGGCAAACTGTATGGATTAAACGCCAGCGGATGGGCGCCCGCGGCGCTGACGGCGGAAGTGCTGGCGCAACGCGGGATCACGGATATGAATAAGTCGGGCGTGCATCGGGTGACGGTGCCGGGCGCGGTGGCGGGATGGCAGGCACTGCACGACAAGTTCGGGACCATGGGATTCGATAAGCTGCTGGGTCCGGCGATTTATTACGCCGATAACGGGTATCCGGTGACGGAATTGATCGCGCAGGTGTGGGCGGGGACCGAGAAAACCTTGGGGAAACAACCGGGATTCAAGGATACATATTTTCCGGGCGGACATTCGCCGAAGGCGGGCGAGATTTTCAAGAACCCGGCGCTGGCGGGGTCGCTGAAGCTGATCGCGCAGAAGGGCCGCGACGGGTTTTATCACGGTGCCACCGCGGAGAAACTGCTCGCGTTCCTGAAAGAGCAAGGGAACATGATGACTGCGGCGGACCTGGCGGCGTTTCAACCGGAGTGGGTGGAGCCCATCTCGACCACGTATCGCGGGTGGAAGGTTTATGAGATTCCGCCGAATACCCAGGGAATCGCGGCGCTCGAAATGTTGAACATCATGGAGCGGTATCCGATGGCGGAATACGGGCACAACACCACGCGCGCGCTGCACGTGATGATCGAGGCGAAGAAGCTGGCTTATGCCGACATGTTGCGCTATGTGGGCGATCCGAAGATCAGCAGCATTCCCACGGAGCAGTTGAAGTCGAAAGAACTGGCGACGGATCGGGCCAAGCTGATCAAAGACGATCAGGCTGCGTGCGAGGTTCTGCCGGCGGAGCTTTCCGGGCGTACGCGAACGGGGAACGACACGATTTATCTGTCGACGATCGATAAAGATGGGAACATTGTGTCGCTGATTCAGAGCAATTACAGCAGCTTCGGAACAGGGATGGTGGCGCCGGGGACGGGCTTCGCGCTGCACAATCGAGGAGCGCTGTTCACGCTGAAGCCGAATGAGGCGAATACGGTGGGTCCGCATCGGAGGCCACTGCATACGATTATTCCCGCATTCATGGAAAAGGATTCTACGCGCATCGGGTTCGGGATCATGGGCGGCTGGAATCAGGCGCAGGCTCACGCACAGTTTGTGGCCAACGTGGTCGACTACGGGATGAATATTCAGGCCGCGCTGGAGGCGGCGCGGTTCACGAAGGGGTCATTTGGCGGCTGCGATGTGACGATGGAATCGCGCATTACGGAAAAAGTTCGCGCGGAGTTGACGGCGATGGGCCATCAGATCCGGCTGCGGCCGGCGTACTCGGATACGATGGGGCGCGGGCAGGCTGTGGAGCGGATCGAGAGCGGAGTGAATTTCGCCGGGTCGGATCCACGGGCGGATGGCGAGGCGATTCCGCAGGGACCGCCGTTGTTTGGGGTGCGGCGGAATTAGAGGGCTCGGGGGCCGTCTAGATTGACCGCTCCTTTTAGTCGCGGCTCATTGAGGGAATCGGCAATCGGCTAGAAGGTTAGTTCCAGGGTTTCGTTGGGGGCTAGTTTGTTCCAGCGTTGGCGGAGGCTCGGCTAAATTTTCGCGCATGGCGGCTAGTTGATCGGCGGTGATTTTGGGGGGAGTGCAGGGTACGGCGCTGCGGGTCAGGACGTCGTGAATGGTCCAATTGAAATCTTCTTCGCAAGCGGATTTAAGGTCATCGCGTCCTGCGAGAGCTGTCCGGCGATGGCTTCGGCTACATGAGCTTCGGGGGTCAGCCAATGTTTCGAATCGCGATTGAAGTCTTCGATATTGCGGCCCTCAGCCAGCAAACCCAAGAAGCCTTTCCTGAAGCCTAGCGAGGTTTCAACCACGTAATGCGTCAGATCATGCACGGGACCGAAGCCGGCCGCGGGCCCGACATCGGTGGACGTAGACGTGCCATTGTCGCGGACGGCGGTGAAGACCGCGCCGGCATCGGCTCTCTTTTTGAAACGGAGACGGAGCATTAAAATTAGTACTAATATCTTAGTATGCGATTTGCGCTACCCGCTTTTCTCACTGCCCTGACTATTCTCGCTCAGGACGCCCCGGATATCGACCAGCTCCAGAAGACGGCGCGCGCCGCGTACTCGAAGGGGAAGTACGCAGAGGCTCACACGGCGCTGGAGCAGGCGTGGGAACTGGCTCAGCAGACTCCGCCGAAGGATCAACAGCGTTATGACGTCCTGAAGCAGCTATCGGGTGTGCTGTCGGCTTCGGGCGATTATGCGGGAGCGCAGGCCTATGTGGAGCTCGCGATTAATTGGCGAGAGACGGCGATCAGCCGGGACGATCCTAAACTGGCCGAGGAATGGATCGAGCTGGCATCGTTGTGCCAGAGGCAGAAGGATTACGAGCGGGCGCTTGCGCTGCTGCAACGCGCGCAGATGACGCATATTCGCGAAGAGGGGCCGGAGAGTATCGCGGTCGCGGACGATTTCAGCCGTATCGCGCTGGTGTATATGGCCGAGCAAAAGCCGGAGTCGGCCACGATGCCGCTGACCCAGGCAATTGCGATCCGGGAAAAGGTGCTGGGGCCGGAGCATCCGGCGATTCTTTCGGAGCTCGACCGGTTGGGTGGCGCGTGGATCACGCTGCGGGAATACGTGAAGGCGGAGGAAACATTTCGCCGCGCCCTCGTGATTCGGGAGCGGCTGCTGGGTCCGGCGGATGCGGGCCTGATTTCCACCGTAGAGGGGCTAGGCTATTCACTGTATGGACAGAAAAAGTATGACGAAGCCGAGCCTTTTTATATACGGCTTTTATCGCTATGGAAGATTTCGACCGGCGATCCGGCGCATCCGATGGTGGCAATGACGCTCGACAAAATGGCGGTGTTCTATCGGAAGCAAGATCGATGGGAGGAGGGCACTCGCGCGGCTGAGGACGCGATCGCGATTCGCGAGTTGTTTCTGGCGAATGGGTTGAGCCAGGAAGGGACGGCCAGGCAGGCGCATGGAGATAAGAAATCGGCGGCGAAATTGTTCACGCAGGCGCTGGGAGTGCTGGATGAGTCGCGTCCGGAGCACGACGAGCTTCGGGCGCAGCTTCAGAAGAATCTGGATGAGCTGCAGATCGAAGTGAAGCCTGAAGCAAAGCCTCGCAGAGCGGCGACTAAGAAGACGACGGATAAATTCTGAGGGATGGGGATATTGACCGCTCCCTTTGGTCGCGGCTCATTGGGTTTAAAGCCGGCGGGTACGGGGTGACGAAGGTCGGGTGGGGCAGATTTAAATGTGGCGTACTTTCTGGGTGGTTACTGCACTGAGCAGCTCGCGGATGGTGCGGAGGGTTTCGGGGTGACGAAGGTCGGGCGCCAGTTCGGCTAGGGGTTCGAGGACGAATCTTCGTTCCGCCATGCGGGGGTGAGGAACCTCCAGGGCGTCTGTGTGGATGATCGAGTTGCCGTAGAGAAGGATGTCGATATCGATCACGCGGGGGCCCTTCGGGATGCCGCTTTTGCGGCCCAGGTCGCGTTCGATCTTCTGAGTGCGCAGGAGTAACTGGCGCGGGAACAGGCTGGTGGTTGCTTCGAGGACCTGGTTGAGGAACCAGGGCTGATTGGGAAGATCGCGAGGCTCGGTTTCGTAGATCGGGGAGGCGCGCAGAACGGTGAGGCCGGGTGCGTTCAAGGCTTCGACGGCTGCGGCGAGATGCGCGGCGCGATCGCCCAGATTCGAGCCTATCGATAGGTAGACGGTCTTCAAAATAGCGAGCTTTGCGATCGGCGCATGCCTCGCGGGACCTTGAAATGATCCCAGGCATGATCGGTGGCAACACGGCCTCGGGTGGTACGGTTCAGGAAGCCGAGTTGGATCAGATAAGGCTCGTAAACCTCCTCGATGGTGTCGGGTTCCTCATCAATGGAGGCAGCGATGGTGTTCAGACCGACGGGACCGCCGCCGTACTTTTCCAGCACTGTGAGCATGATCTTCTGGTCGATTTCGTCGAGGCCGAATTGATCGACTTCGAGAAGATCGAGCGCGCGATGGGCAACGTCCAGGTCGACCTTACCAGCGGCGCGGACTTGCGCGTAATCGCGAACGCGGCGCAGCAGTCGGTTGGCGATACGAGGGGTGCCGCGGGCTCGGCGGGCGATCTCCTCGGCACCGGGTGGATCGACTTGCACGTTTAGCAATTGCGCGGATCGGCGCACGATGCTGGTTAATTCCGTCAGATCGTACGGATTCAAGCGCAGGACCAAGCCGAAGCGGCTGCGCAGCGGCGCGCTGATCAGGCCTTGGCGCGTGGTGGCGCCGATGGCGGTGAAGCGCTGAATGTCCATAGCGACGGTGCGCGCGCCGGGTCCCGTGCCGATGAGAATATCCATGCGGAAATCCTCGAGCGCGGAGTAAATCATTTCCTCGACGTCGGGTTGCAGGCGGTGGATTTCGTCGATGAAGAAGACCTCGCGCTCCTTCAGGTTGCTGACGATGCCGATCAGGTCGAGCTTTTTCTGGAGCACGGGTCCCGAGGTTTGCTGGAGGCCGACACCTAGTTCGGCGGCTATGATTCCCGCCAGCGTGGTTTTTCCTAAGCCGGGCGGGCCGTAGAGCAGCACGTGATCCATGGCTTCCCCACGTTGTTTGGCGGCTTCGATGGCGATCGAAAGGTTTTCTTTAATCTTGGTTTGACCGGCGAAATCGGCGAGGCGGTTGGGGCGCAGGGCGGCTTCGAACTGGCGCTCCTCTTCCTGGAGGGAAGCGGAGACGATGCCTTGGTCGCGCATGAAGTCTTTAGTTTACTAGGTGAGGACGCTTAGCGGACTAGTTTTAGTGCGCGGCGGAATAGGGGGTCGAAGTCGTTGGGCTCGGTGGTCGAACGCGCCTTGGTCACGGCGGCTTCTGCGGAGGCGCGGGTGGCGCCGAAGTTCATCAGGGCCGACAGGACGTCTTCCTCGGTGGAGCTGAAGGTACTGCGCGGAGTAGCTGCGGTTGCGGCGCGGTCGGGGGCGCCGATCAGGTCGAGCTTGTCACGCAGCTCGAGTACCATGCGCTCCGCAGTTTTCTTCCCGACACCGGGGATTCGAACGAGCTGCTCGATGGCGCCGGAGCGAATCGCATTCACCAGATCTACCGCGGTCAAGCCGCTGAGGGTGGTAATCGCGAGCTTTGGGCCGATGCCGCTGACGGTAATCAGCTTCTCGAACAGCGCTTTGTCGCTGGAATTGACGAAGCCGAACAGCAAGAGCGCGTCTTCACGGACATGGGTATGAATGTAGAGTTTTACAGGCTGGCCCTTTTCGGGGAGCGACGAAAAGGCCGATACGGGGATGGTCACTTCGTATCCGACGCCGTGGACGTCGACGATGACGGCGTTGGGGTGCTTTTCGAGAAGCGCGCCGCGGAGATGAGCAATCATGAAGAATAAGGATACAGGAGACTGCACATGCGGCGGCGGTTTTTCGTGGACGAAGTTCGAAACGGGCATGCGGAGATTGCGGGTGAAGATGCCCGTCACCTAACGCGGGTTCTACGAGTAGGGGAGGGCGTGCGCTACGAGATTTCAGATAACCGGGAAGTGTATCTGGCTGAAGTAGAATCGGCGCGCAAAGATCGCGTCATGTTCAAGACGCTGGAAAAACTGGAAGCCACGCGGCCGGAGCCGGAGATGATTCTGTGCGCATCGCTGATCAAGTTCGACCGGTTCGAATGGATGATCGAGAAGGCGACCGAGCTGGGGGTCGCGGCGATTGTGCCGGTGGAGACGGCGCGCAGCGAACGGGGGCTGGAACATGGGGCGCGGAAGCGCGTGGAGCGATGGCGGCGGATCGCCGTGGAGGCGAGCCAACAATCGCGGCGGGCATTCTTGCCGGAGGTGGAAGATCCGACGCCGCTTCGACACGCGCTGGGACGCATGGCGAATTATCGATACGTGCTGGATGAGAATCCGGGTGTCGCGCCGATCGGCCGAGCCCTGCCTGCAATGCGCTCGGCATCCGACGTGGTCGCGGTTCTGATCGGGCCCGAAGGAGGATGGACGGACGCGGAGCGAGAATCGTTCACGTCCGCGGGGTGGACGCCGGTATCGTTGGGTCCTCTGATTCTGCGCGCTGAAACAGCGGCCGCGGCTGCTTTATCTATCATCGGTTCGGCGTGGCAATGAAGCTCGCCTGCTAGACTTAAAAATTGGTCACTCGCCTTGTTTTCGAGAATCTGAAGCACCGGCCGGTGCGCACCTTGTTGAGCGCGATCGCGATCGGCGTGCAGGTCACTATGATTCTGACGCTGGTCGGCGTCAGCGAGGGCGTTCTGGGCGACATTGCAGAGCGCTCGCGTGGGATGGGTGCGGATGTGATCATTCGGCCTCCGGGAAGTTCCATACTCGCGTTTTCGGGGGCGCCGCTGGCCGAAGGAATCGTCGACGTGGTACGGAAAGAGCCTCATGTCGCGATGGCTACGGGAGTGATGGTCCAATCGGTGGGCGATTTCCAGAGCATTGCGGGAATTCATCTGGATGAATTTAATGCGATGAGCGGGGGGTTCAAGTTCATCGAAGGCGGGCCGTTCAAGGAACCGGGTGATCTGGTGGTGGATCAGATGTACGCGGCTCAGAAGAAGCTTGAAGTGGGCTCAAAGTTGAATCTGGGCGTCGATTGGCGCGTGAGCGGCATCGTCGAATCGGGAAAGCTTTCGCACTTGTTCGCCGACATCCGCTACTTGCAGGACAAGTATTCGGAAACCGGAAAAATCAGCGTCATCTACGTCAAGGTGGATACTCCCGCGAACATTCAAATGGTCAGGGATGAGTTGGATAAGAAGTTCGACGGCTACCCTATTTACACGATGGAGCAGTTTGTTTCCCTGGTGTCGGTGGACAGTATCCCGCTGGTGAAAAATTTCACCAACGTGGTCATCGGACTGGCAGTCATTGTCGGGTTTCTGGTGGTGTTTCTCTCTATGTACATGGCCGTGCTGGAGCGTACTCGCGAGATCGGGATTCTGAAGGCACTGGGGGCGTCGCCCGGCTACATTCTGGGGATGCTGCTGCGGGAGACGACGTTGCTGGCGGTGGTCGGGTCGATCGCGGGGGTCGTGATGAGTTACGGGACGCGCTGGCTGATGCACATTTTTGTGTCGACCATGCCGATGCTCATTCTGCCCCGTTGGTGGCCGATCGCCAGTGGCATTGCGTTGGTGGGGTCGCTGATCGGGGCGATTTATCCGGGCCTGAAGGCGGCTCGGCAGGATGCAATCGAGGCACTTTCCTATGATTAGACGCGTCCTATGATTGAGATCCGCGATCTGAAAAAAGTCTATCGTGTGGGCGAGGTAGACGTGCACGCGCTGCGCGGGGTGAATCTCTCGGTGAAGCGCGGTGAATTTTTGACCGTGGTGGGTCCCAGCGGGTCTGGAAAGTCGACGCTGTTTCATATTTTGGGTGGACTGACACCGCCGAGCTCCGGTGAAATTCAGATTGACGGGCATGACCTGCTGAAGATGAGCGACGCCGAGCGGACCAATCTTCGCAAGACCACGGTTGGGTTCGTATTTCAGAAATACAACCTGCTGCCGACTCTGACGGCGGAAGAGAACATCGCGATTGCGCGGGATATCGCGGGCCGTTCGCAGGAAAAAGATCCGCAGTTTCAGGAAGCTTTGCGGATGCTGGGGATCGAAGGACGGATGCATCACAAGCCGCGCGCCCTTTCGGGAGGCGAGCAGCAGCGTGTCGCGATCGCGCGCGCCATCGTGAACGGACCCGCGATCCTGCTGGCCGACGAGCCCACGGGCAACCTGGATTCGGAAAATTCGCAGATCGTGCTGGGGCTTTTGCGGGGTCTGAACGATCGGCTGGGCCAGACCATCCTGATGATCACCCACGATCCGGAAGCGGCCGCATACGGCCATCACATCGTGAGAATGCGCGACGGCAAAATCGTCGACTGAAACAACTTTGACACAATAGAGATCGTGCGTTCCTTACTTGTGATGATTATTCTTGCCGGCGGTGTCACCGCGCAATCCCTGACAGACCGGTTCTTCGACGAATATTATTTCCCGTACAATCCGACGATCGCCACGTCGTCGGGAATTCATAAGTACGACGACAAACTCGAAGATTATTCGAAGGCAGCCGTGACAGCGCGCGTCGCCGCGCTCAAATCGTTCGAAGCGCAATTCGCGAAACTGCCCGCCGAGGCGGACCGGGATCTGGTCCTTAACTACATTCGAGCCAGTCTGCTGGAGTTCGAAACCGTCCGGAGCTGGGAGAAAAATCCGGATTTTTATTCGAGCGGAATTTCGAGCAGCGCGTTCACGATCATGAGCCGTACCTTTGCTCCGGAAGAGACGCGATTGAAGGCGCTGACCGCGCGGGAGCGGCTGATGCCGAAGGTGCTGGCCGAGGCTCGCGCGAATCTCAACAATCCACCCAAGATTTTTACGGAAATAGCCATCGAACAACTGCCGGGGATCGCGACCTTCTTCGAACATGATGTGCCGTTGGCGTTCCAAAAAGTGAAAGACCCGAAAGTGTTGACCGAATTCCACTTGGCGAATAATGCGGTGATTTCGGCGCTGAAGGAGTACGAAGAGTTCCTCAAGAAAGACGTGCTGCCGAAGTCGAACGGCGATTTCCGGCTGGGGCCGGAGGTGTACGCGAAGAAGCTGGCGTTTGAGGAAATGGTGGATATTCCGCTCGACCGCCTGCTTCAGATCGGTTATGACGATCTGCACGCGAACCAGGAAAGATTCAAAGCCACGGCGGCGAGAATCGATCCGAAGAAAACGCCGCAGCAGGTTTTGGACGAGCTCGAAAAGGATCATCCGGCGCCCGACAAACTGCTGCAAGCCTTCCGCGATGAGTGCGTCAAGCTTCGCGATTTCGTCAATGCGAAGAAGATCATCACGATTCCTTCGCAGGTGCTGCCGATTCTGGAAGAGACGCCGCCGTTCGCGCGCTCCCTGACGTTCGCGTCGATGGACACGCCGGGTCCTTACGAGACGGTGGCGAAGGAGGCGTTATTTCAACGTGACGCTGCCGGAAAAGGACTGGAAGCCTGAGCGCGTCGCGGATTTCATGGGCGCGTTCAATCGCGGCACGATTCTGAGCACTGCGATTCATGAGGCTTATCCCGGCCATTACGTTCAGTTCCTGTGGATGCAGCATGTGGATTCCAGGGTGCGGAAGCTGCTGGGGGCGAATTCGAACGCCGAGGGTTGGGCGCATTACTGCGAGCAGATGATGCTGGATGAGGGGGTGTCGGCCGACCCGAAAATGCGGCTAGGCCAGTTACAGGACGCGTTGCTGCGAGACGCGCGCTACATCGTCGGTATCGAGATGCACACCGGGAAGCGCACCATGGAACAGGGCGTTGACTTTTTCGAGAAGCAGGGTTTTCAGACGCACGAGACCGCCGACCGTGAAACGAAGCGCGGCACGTCCGACCCCACGTACCTTTACTACACGCTGGGAAAGCTGCAGATCCTGAAGCTCCGCGAGGATTATAAGAAAATGAAGGGAGCGCAGTTTTCGCTGGAGGAATTTCACGACAGCTTCATGAAACAGGGATTCCCGCCGATCAAGATCGTGCGGCGAGCGCTGCTGGGAAACGACAGCCCGACTCTCTAATGGCCTTCGAAAATCAACTGAATCTAAAGCTGGCGCGCAAGCATGAGGACGGCGTGACCGTGCACTTTGAGCTGCTGCCTCAGTATCTGAATTCGAGCGGGAATCTTCATGGCGGCATCACAGCATCGCTCGCGGATGAAGCTGCGTGGCACGCTGTGGAGAATCGCTTCGGTTATGGCGCGAAAAAATCGACAACGACAGAATTGAAGGTAAATTATCTACGGCCGATCGTAGGCAAGAGGGTGATTGCGCGGGCGCACCTGGTTCGCGCCGGGAAAACGCTATGCGTCTCTCGCGTGGATATTTTCGATGAAAAGAAGAACCTGAGCGCGATCGCGATCGTGACCTACATGCTGCTCTAGATCCGGCCGAGGCGCCGGACGACGAAGAAGGGCAGCATGACGATCGACCAAACCAGGTGGAGCGCGCCTCCCACGGCGAATCCTACGATCCGGAACGGCAGTAGCACCAGCCACACAAATGGATAGATGAACAGCGCTGCGATGGCCAGCGGCCAGCACATTACCAGCAAAATGCACCACAAAAGAAAAGCGAACATTTGGATGTTCCTTCTGAGCCGCGAATTTTCCTTCGAATAGTGAATACGCGCGGGCGACGGGAAAGTTCGACGAAAATTCAGACTCGCGGCGACCAGTATAGCGTCCCGCCGTTTCGCGACTGGGATGCGACTCGGCCTTGACGTTCCAGGTATTCAAGATGCGCCAAAATTTCAAATACGGCGAAATGATGGTGAAAGGGAGTCAGCTTCCGCGGCCAGACCTGTTCGACTAAACCATGCGCCGTCAATGGCTCACGGGCGATCAGGTCAAGAATCTGGCCACACCGGGTGTCATGGTGATCCGTGGTTTCCCGAATCCGCTGGCGGTGGCCGTGAAAGGCGTGGCCGTGGGAGGGAACGACGATGTCAACGTCGAAAGGCTCCAGGCGCGCCAGCGAATCGAGGTACTGCGCCAGCATGTCCGTGTTGGGATGCCACCCGATGTTCGGCGTGATGAATTGCAGCAGATGGTCGCCTGAAATCAGGTAGCGATGCTCGGGTGAATACAGGCACACGTGACCCGGCGAATGTCCCGGAGTCCAGATGACTTCGAGCGTACCTCCGCGAATGGGAATCCGTTCACCGCCTTCGAGCAGCCAGTCAGGCGTATGTACCCGAAAATTTCGGCGGATGTCGCGCAAAGCGTGATCCATCCGTTTCTGCAGCTCTTCCGGCACGCCCGACGCCGTCATCGCCTGCGAAAAGAAAGGAGCCCGAGCCTCGCGGGCTACCAGTGCCAGATAATCCGCCTCGGTGCGATGCATCAGCAGGCGCGCGCCCGAAAGCTCCAGAATTTTCCACGACAATCCGATGTGATCCGGGTGCAGATGGGTCAGGCACAAAATGCGGATGTCGGACCAGCGAAGCTTCTTTTAAGCAGCGCGGCTTCGAGCGATTCGAAACACTCTTCGGTTGCGATACCGGAATCCACTAGCAGGAATCCCTCGTCGAGCTCGATTAGATGGACGTTGACGGACTCGAGCTCCCAGGGCATGGGCAGCGAGATTGTTGTCACGCCTGGCGCGGGGCTGGTCATCGAACGGCGTCCGAGGCGTGATACGAGCTGCGCACCAGCGGTCCGCTTTCGACGTGCTGGAATCCCATCTCGTAGCCGCGCCGCTTCAGCTCGGCGAACTCTTCCAGGCGTCACGTAACGGATGATCGGCAAATGCTTCGGCGATGGCCGGAGATATTGGCCGAGCGTCAGAATATCGACCTTGCTCGCGCGCAGGTCGCGCATCACGTGCAGGACTTCTTCGATGGTTTCGCCCAGCCCCAGCATCAGACCGGATTTGACCGGCGTCTGCGGGCGCGAGTGCTTTGCGTAGGCGAGCATGTCGAGCGAGCGCTCATATCGCGCGCCCAAACGAACCTGCCGGTACAGCCGCGGCACGGTTTCGGTATTGTGATTCAGAACGTCCGGCGCGGGCGCCAGCACGATGTCCATGGCCGCATGGCGAGCCCTGAAAATCCGGCACCAGCACCTCGACCCCGCACCCGGGCACGCGCTCGCGAATGGCCTGGATCGTCAGAGCGAAGAGCTCCGCGCCGCCGTCCTTGCGGTCGTCGCGATTCACGCTGGTGACCACGGCGAACCTCAGTCCCAGCGTCGCGACAGGCCTCGGCCACGCGGCGGGGCTCGTCGTAATCGACCGGCAAGCGGCGCGCCTTTCTGTACGGCGCAGAATCCGCATCGGCGGGTGCAGACGTTGCCCAGGATCATGAACGTCGCGGTGCGGCGATTCCAGCAGTCGCCGATATTGGGACAGGCCGCGCTTTCGCAAACCGTGTGAAGCTGCAGCGTCTCCACCAGGTGCTTCAGACTGCGGTAATTGTCGCCTACCGGCGCGGGAGCCTTCAGCCAGGCCGGCGGGGCGTTTTGGGCTCAATGGTGACCAGCACTTGATTCTATTGTAGCGATTCGCGTTTCAATGATGCGCGATTCGTCGAAATTCCCGGCCCGGCGGAAAAACTCGGGAGCCATCTCGAAGGCGCGGCGCGGGATGAACCCGATCAGTTGGCTCGATTCGATGCGAGTGCCAAGGTGGGCAGCTTCCTCCGCGATGGTGGAGTAAACCAGGTCGAGCGGCGTGTTTTCAAAATTCGTCAGATTCATGGAAACCTGCGCACAATTGCTTGAGCTGAGATAAAGCCCCATGGCTTTGACGAAAGGAAATCCGCCGGAAGATGCTCGGATCTTTTTGGCGATTGCCTTGGCGACGTCGGGATCTTGTGTCGTCAGGTTGACGTTGAACGCGATCAGAAAGCCGCGCGCACCCACCACGGAAGCCCCGGCGGAAGCATGCGAGGCGAGGTTCCCCACGTCGGGCGGCTGTCCGTCGAAGCCCTGGCGCCGGACTTTCTCGAGGGGGCGGCGCCCCGGTAGTTTCGCGGCGGATTCGTAAAAATAGACCGGAACTCCGTACCGGCTCCAGATTTCCGCTCCAGCGCGATGGGCGAGGTCGACGCATTGTTCCATGGTCGCGCCGGTAAGGGGAACAAACGGAATCACGTCCGCGACTCCCACACGTGGGTGGACCCCGTGGTGCAGATTCAGATCGAGCAGCTCAGCCGCGCGCCCGGCTCCGCGAATTGCGCCTTCAAGGACGGCCTCCGCGTCGCCTGCAAAGGTCACGACACTGCGATTATGATCGGAATCCGATTCCCATCCAAGCACCATCACGCCCGGTGGGCTTTGGATCGCATCGACGATCGCACGGATCTTCGCCGCATCTCGGCCTTCGGAGAAATTCGGGACGCATTCGATCACCGCTGTACGATGATAAGAAGTGCGGACTCCTCAAATCAAGGCGAAGGGCAAGACGCTGGACCGCGTGCTTTCGAGGGCAGGCCTGGGGTCGCGAACCGAGGCTCGCCGATGGATCGCTGAGGGGCGCATCTCCGTTAACGGCAAAAAGGTTCAGACACCGGATGTATGGGTGGATGCCGAACGAGATCGCGTGACGTTCGACGGGCGGCCGCTGGTGCGGCCCGGCGGGTCTATCTGTTGTTGTATAAACCCAAGGGCTATCTGACTACGTATAAAGATCCCGAGGGTCGTCCGACCGTCTATGATCTGCTTCGCGACGTGTCCGATTGGGTGTTCCCGGCGGGGCGCCTGGATCAGGACACGACAGGCCTTCTGATCATGACCAACGACACCGGGCTGGGCGAGCATCTCACTAATCCTGAAACCAAAGTTCCGAAGACTTACCTGGTCAAGAGTTCCCTGCTGCTGAGCGAGGAGCAGTTGGATCAGTTGCGGCGTGGAATCGAACTGGCCGACGGGCCGACTCGTCCGGCGATCGTGAACCGGATTCGCGATTCCGCGCGCTATACATTTTTCGAGATTACGATTACGGAGGGCCGCAATCGACAGGTACGCCGGATGGTGGAAGCCCTGGGCGCGGTGGTTCTGAAGCTGGTGAGGACGCATATCGGACCCATCACCATCGGCAAGCTGGAGATCGGAAAACATCGGGAGCTGACCACTGAGGAGGTCGCGGAACTGCGCGGCCGAAGGCGCGGTTAGATGGATTCAGCGGAAGAAAATCACAGTTTGCGCCAGCGCCTGCGGTATCTGATCAGGAATCAGGCGCATTTGGAACAGCGTCTGGGGCGCGTTGAAAACAGCATCATTTTTCGATTCCTGCGATGGGCGG
Source organism: Terriglobia bacterium (assembly GCA_963705675.1). GTDB lineage: Bacteria > Acidobacteriota > Terriglobia > Bryobacterales > Bryobacteraceae > Palsa-187. The sequence goes on along the minus strand of CAVPKR010000028.1, from coordinate 34,116 downwards.
GCGGAATTTTAAACATCGACCGGGATGCTAACCTCCCGGAGGAGGCGGAATACGCGGCATGGGTCCGGGAATCGCAAGCTTATCCTCAGCCTGCCCGCGCTGTGAAATCGCGAATCAGCCTGATTCTGATGGTGCGCGAACATGCCGATTTGAAGCAAACTATCGCTTCAATTAACGCGCAGAGTCACGCCGATTGGGATCTGTATATCTGTACTCGGGCCCCGCTTGAGCAGGCCGCAGGCGAGCGGATGGTGATTGTCGAATCGATGGGCGCTGCGCTCGATCGGATCAATAGCCCGTTCGTGGGGATCGCCGGAGCGGGCGCGATTCTCGAACCGGATGCGGTTCGAGCTTGGCTGGCGGTGCTCGAAAGAGAATCCGTTGACGCGGTCTATAGCGATTGGGACCTGATCAGCAAAGAGGGCCGGAGGCACAGTCCGCGGTTCACTCCCGAGTTTTCGCCGGAGCTGTTGTCGTCAACCCCTTACTGGGGCTGCTGTTTTGCCGCGAAAACCAGCGCAATTCGAAACACGGGATGTAGGGATACCTTCGAACTGAGCCGGTGTTTGGATGGTTCTATCGCACGTATTCCTCAGATCCTGTGGCATCTGCCGGACGCGCTTGCGCCTGCACCCTTTAGCAAACAGCCGGCCGCATCCAACGCCGGCGAGACTGCATCGATCGTCATTTGCTCCAGAAATCCCAAGCGTCTGGAGGTTTGCCTGACGTCGCTTGCGCCAACGTTGAACGCGCGCCATCAGGTGATCGTAGTCGCGCATTCCGCCGGCGGCGATGATTCCGAGTCGAAACGCGTAACCGAACGATTTGGCGCAATCCGCGTCCCCTATCAGGGCGCTTTTCACTTTGGCCGGATGAACGACCGGGGCGCATCCGTAGCGCGCGGGACGGTGCTGGTCCTTCTGAATGACGATGTGCGGCCAATTGCTCCCGATTGGCTGGAGCGGATGGTCGCCCAGGCCGTACGGCCCGAGATCGGTGTGGTTGGGGCGATGCTTCTTTACCCATCCGGAGCCATCCAGCACGCGGGAATCGTAGTCGGCGATATGCTGCTTCCCGCCCACGCCGGACGGTCGCAGCGCGAATCATCGTTCTGGCCGTGGCTTCGGATGACCCGGGAAGTGACGGCAATCACAGGAGCGTGCCTGGCGACTAGACGCGCCGTGTGGGATGCACTGGGCGGGTTCGATGCAAGATTTCCGGTGAATTACAACGATGTGGACCTGTGTTTAAGAGCTTGGAAACAAGGCTATCGCGTGTTGATTGAAACTCGCGCAACCTTGATCCATGAAGAGGCCGCGACACGGGTTCCCGCAGTTCGCGCCGAAGAGAGTGAACTGTTTTGGGAGCTGTGGAGCGACGTAATCGGCGCGCCTGATCGTTTCTTCAATCCTCAATTGGAGCTTCGCGATGAAATGATCCGCTTGCCACGCCCTTGGCCGCCCCTGCGTTAGAGCACGCTGGTTTCGGTGTATCCGCCGAAAACATCCTTCAGCGCCGCGCACATTTCGCCCACCGTGGCGTAGGCGCGGACCGCGTCCAGAATGTACGGCATCGTGTTTTCGGTACCCTCAGCAGCCTTGCGGAGCGCGTTCAGGGTCCGTTCCACATCGGCGGCGTTGCGCGTGCGCTTCACTTCTTTAAGCCGCTCGACTTGCTTGCGCTCGGCCGTCTCGTCGATTTGCAGCAGCTCGATCGGCTGCTCTTCCTGTTCGGTGAACTTGTTGACGCCGACGATGACGCTGTCGCGCGTCTCCACTGACTTCTGGAACTCGAAGCTCGCATTGGCGATTTCGGTTTGCGGGTAGCCGCGCTCGATCGCATTGATCATCCCGCCCATGTTGTCGATGTTGTGGATGTATTCGAGAGCCGCTTTCTCCACGTCGACGGTTAGTTTCTCCAGGAAATAGCTGCCGCCCAGCGGGTCCGGAACGTTGGTGACGCCGCTCTCATGCGCGATCACCTGCTGGGTGCGCAGTGCGATGGTCACCGCGTGCTCCGATGGCAGCGCGTATGCTTCGTCCAGCGAGTTCGTGTGCAAAGACTGGCACCCGCCCAGCACTGCCGCCAGGGCCTGCACCGCGGTTCGCACGATATTGTTCTGCGGCTGCTGCCAAGTGAGGGAACATCCCGCAGTCTGCGCGTGGAAACGAAGCTTCAGGCTGCGCTCGTCTTTGGCGCCATAACGGTCACGCATGGTTTCCGCCCAGATCTTGCGTGCCGCTCGATACTTGGCGATCTCCTCAAAGAAATCGTTATGTGCGTTGAAGAAAAAGCTCAACCGTGGCGCGAATGAATCGACCGGGAGGCCGCGCTCGATCGCCCAATCGACGTATTCAAGACCGTCGCGCAGCGTGAAGGCCAGCTCCTGCACGGCCGTCGATCCGGCTTCGCGGATGTGATATCCCGAGATGGAGATGGGATTGAAGCGCGGGACATGTTTCGTGGCGAACTCGATGGAATCCGTCACCAGCCGCATCGACGGACGCGGGGGATAAATATATTCCTTCTGCGCGATATATTCCTTCAGAATGTCGTTCTGCAAGGTGCCGGAGACGCGCTGCCAGTCCACCCCTTGTTGCTCCGCCACCACCAGGTACATGGCCCAGATGATCGACGCGGGCGAATTGATGGTCATGGAGACCGTCACATCGCCCAGCGGGATGCCGCGGAACAGCGTTTCCATATCGGCCAGCGAGGAGATCGCCACGCCGCACTTGCCTACTTCGCCCAGCGACGCCGCATGATCCGAATCGAATCCCATCAGCGTCGGCAGATCGAATGCCACCGACAGCCCGGCTTGTCCCTGTTCCAGCAGGTAGTGATAGCGCGCGTTGGTATCCTCGGCCGTGCCGAATCCGGCGAACTGGCGCATGGTCCACAACTTGCCGCGATACATGGATTCGTGGATCCCGCGTGTGTAGGGAAAATTGCCTGGATTGGGAAGACCGGCTGCGGTTACCTGGCCCGGTCCATAGACGGGTTCAAGCGGGAGGCCGCTCAGGGTCCGGTAAGACTTGACGGCGGTCAAAGTTTGACTCATGCATCTCTATTCTACCCTTACCAGGCGTCGCGTCCGGCCAGCACCCGAGGCACAGTATGGCCGAGAATCCGCAGATAGAGAAGCAAGCAGTAGTGCCGGGCCAGGAAAACATCCAACCGCCGCCGCTGCCGGTAGGTGAGGCGATTCCGTCCGCGAGTCTGCCACAATCCCGTCAGACCCGGCTTCAGAGCCAGCACCTCCTGTGCCGATGCGCCATAATGCTGATTCCACTCCCCCAGTGTGACGGGCCGAGGTCCCACCAGCGACATTTCGCCGCGCGCCACGTGCCAGAGCTGGGGCAGTTCATCCATCGAGTGACGGCGGCAAAACGCGGCGAATCGACTGGTGACGCGCGGATCGTTCCCGGCCTTCACTTCCGGCACTTTCACTTCCGGCAGCCGCTCGATCATACCGCCGCCGCCCCGTTCGCCGTTCCACATGGAACGGAATTTCAACATCCAGAACGGCTGACCGTATCGTCCCACGCGTCGATGCGCCACCAGCGGCGCGCGCCCTGACAACAGGAAAATAATTACGGCAAGTACGGCCATCGGCGGCAGCAGCACGACAAACGCCACGGTACCGATCGCACGTTCGCAACAGCTCAAGAACTTCAACACTCGTCCGCAGTATAAGAGCTGCTCATCGCAGTCCTCTAGATGAGCCGGAGCGGAGAATGCAAGTGGTTTAACGCGCTAAGAATTCGCTAAAACGCCCCACTAGCCAAGTCGCGATCGACGGTGATAATCCATGCGGCGCGCCCTCAACCGGAATCAGTTCAGTCGGCGCCGGAATCAATTTCATCGCGTCCCGAAATTCTTCGATGGTCCCAAACGGATCGCGCATGCCATGCACGAACATCGTGGGTGTCCGAAGTTGCTCAAAGTGACTGGTGCGAGGCTGGGCCGGCTTGCCCGGCGGATGCAAGGGATAGGAGAGCAGCAGCAGCGTATCCGCCAACGTGGGATTTTCGGCGGCCGCCATGGTCGATTGCCGGCCGCCATAGGAGCTCCCGCCTAAACTCAACCGTCCCGGCGCGATCTCGCGGAGCGAAGCCACTGCTTGCACAATTCCTTCTCGATCTCGAGCGGCCTGCGCCGGAAACGGCGGGCCATGGGGACGCTGTTGCCGGTATGGCAAATTGAATCGCAGAACCCAGATTCCGGCCTCTTGAAACGCCTCGGCGATGGCCTTCAACAGCGGAGCATCGCAGTTCGATCCCGCGCCGTGCGTGATTGCCAAGCCATCGCCGTTCGGGGCCGGCGGCTCATGCAACCAGCCTTTTACCAACTCGTGCTCAAAACGCTTCACAGTCAATTTCGCCTTTCCCCCAGACGGTTTGACGTCCCACGCCTGTCCAACGTGCGATCTCGAGATAAGGAAAAAACTCGCTCAAGTCGCCTTCGTATTCCACGACTCCCACAAACCCGCCCAAGGAGTGCCTCTGACCCGTGCGGCGGCTAAAGCGTTCCGCAGCCACGTGGCGAATCTGGCAGGACGTCATCGCGATCCGCGCAGCCCGGTCTCCCATCGCCTTGAAATCGACCTCGATCGGTCCCGGTCCATATAGCGCGCGTAACGTGCTAACGCGATCCCGAATGCGGGCGAACAGCGGCCCGAAATCAGGCTGATCGGAGCCTTTCAGCTCGGCCGGCGTCACGAATCGGACCCGAACGCGGCTCACTTCGCGCGACGCGCCGAGCGACAAGCGTAGCGGGACCCTCCCTTCCATCGATTCGACCGGTGCAAACCGCGCCATGGCGCGCATCAGAATATCCGCCGCATCCGGTTCGAATAAATTCAGGCCGACGCAAAACGACTCACCGGCCTTGAGGCTGGCTCCATCCAGATGCGATGCGCGAAGAACAAACGGGCGGGGACGATCATGCAGGCCGCTTGGCCCTTCTAGCGCTGCCTGGCTCGAACCATCGAGCGTAGGCGCAAGTCTCGCGTTGCGAGCAGCTTCGCGCGTCTGTGCATCCGGGACTGCACGACAGGCGCTTCAGGTTCTTTCCCAGGCTTCCACGCAAGAGATTTGCGACCGTTCCCGGCGCGAAATGCATGGGCTCGCGGGACTTGAAATGAAACCTCAGCGGCAATAAGTCGAAGGTAGCCACCCCAGCCTTTATACTAGAAGAAGCATGGCCTTCCGGCTCGGAATCGACTATAAACCGCGTGGCGATCAGCCGGCGGCGATCGAGTCACTGATCCGCGGGGTCAAGGAAAGCGAGCACCACCAGGTTCTGCTCGGCGTCACCGGATCGGGCAAGACTTTCACCATGGCCAAGGTGATTGAGCATTTCGGACGCCCGGCGCTGATCCTGGCCCACAACAAGACGCTCGCCGCGCAACTTTACCAGGAATTCAAGACCTATTTCCCATCTAACGCCGTCGAATATTTCGTCAGCTATTACGATTATTATCAACCCGAAGCTTACATTCCTTCCGGCGACGTGTACATCGAGAAGGAAGCGACTATCAACGACGAGCTCGACAAGATGCGACTCTCGGCGACGCGCAGCCTGTTCGAGCGGCGGGATTGCATTATCGTCGCCAGCGTAAGCTGCATCTACGGTCTTGGCTCCCCCGAAGCCTATTACGGAATGCTGCTGATGCTCGAAAAGGGGCAGAAGATCGAGCGGCAGGAGATCACTTCGCGCCTGGTAGATATTCTGTATGAGCGGCATGAAGGAGATCCCAAACGCGGCACTTTCCGCGTTCGCGGCGATGTAATCGAGGTCTTTCCCACGTATGACGATTTCGGCTATAAGATTTCGCTGTGGGGCGACGAGATTGAATCGCTGGAGCAGATTGACCCGCTGACCAGCCAGGTGAAGCAGACGTTTCTGCGGCTTCCTATCTATCCCAAGACCCACTACGTGATGTCGCCCGAAACGCGCGGCAATGCCCTCAAAAGCATCGAGAATGAGCTCACGTGGTGGAAAGGCGAACTTGAAAAAGAGGGCAAGCGGATCGAGGCGCAGCGGCTCTATCAGCGAACGATGTTCGATCTCGAAATGATCCGGAATATCGGGTATTGCCATGGGATCGAGAATTATTCGCGGCACTTTTCGGGACGTTTGCCGGGTCAGGCGCCGCCCACCCTGCTTGACTACTTGCCGCATGATGCGTTGATGTTCCTCGATGAAAGCCATCAGACCGTCCCGCAATTGCAGGGGATGTATCACGGCGACCGGTCGCGTAAAGAGACGCTGGTCAAGTTTGGATTCCGGCTGCCCAGCGCGCTCGATAACCGGCCGCTGACCTTCGAGGAATTCGAGAACCGCGTGCATCAGGTGACCTACGTATCGGCGACGCCGGGTCCCTACGAATTGACCAAAACTTCCGGCGCGGTGATCGAACAGATCATCCGGCCCACCGGCCTGCTGGATCCTGAAATTGACGTTCGGCCCATTCGCGGCCAGGTAGACGACCTGCTTCACGAAATTCGCCTGCGCACGGAAAAAGACGAGCGTGTCCTGGTCACGACCTTGACCAAGCGTATGTCTGAGGATTTAGCCGAGCATTACACCGAAGCGGGGGTGAAGTGCGCGTATCTGCACTCGGAAGTGTCGACGCTAGACCGCGTCAAAATCCTGCGCGATCTGCGCCGCGGCACCTACGATGCTCTAATCGGTGTCAATTTGCTGCGCGAAGGCTTGGATCTGCCGGAGGTATCGCTGGTAGCCGTGCTCGATGCCGATAAGGAAGGCTTCCTGCGGTCGGCGGGCTCGCTGATCCAGACCATGGGACGGGCGGCTCGCAATTTAAATGGCCGTGCAATTCTCTACGCCGACGTGATGACGGCTTCCATGCGGCGCGCCATCGACGAAACCAACCGCCGCCGGGGGTTGCAGCGTATCTATAATGAGGCCAACGACATCACGCCGCAGTCCATCATCAAGCCCATCGACAATTCGATGATCGCGGTGGTCGAAGGCGATTATGTGACGATTCCGCTCGAGCCGGAGTCGGAGATCGAAAATATTCCCGAACAACAGATGGATGGGTACATCGCAGACCTGGAAGAGCGGATGCGCGACGCGGCTCGCAGATTCGACTTCAAGGGAGCCGTGGATTTCCGGGAGCGAATCCGAAAACTCCGTAGCCGCGCGGTCGCGGACGCCGCGATCCAATGAAGACGGCGCTGGTCTGTGCAGGGGGTGTGGGGCAGTCGTTTTTTGCTCGAATGCCGGAAGTACTGCGCTCGGTGGGACCCGTGAAGGCGTCCTCGCTGCGTGTCGCCCGCCGCATCTCGAACTCGCTTCGCGCCGGACGCGCAGTCGACTCCTACGCGGAGCTCGACGGTTCTAAATTGATCTGGATCGTGGTGTCTGAAGAAGCGTTGGACCGGATCGTGACGGAGGTAGCTGCCGAGGCGGGGATCGAAGGCGCAATGATCGTGCTGTGCGCTACCCGGCGCGACAGTTTATCGGCCGGGCCTTTACGAATGCGTGGGGCGCGAGTCGCCACGCTCGATGCTGTGGAGCCGGATGAGAAAACGCTGGTCGCAGAAGGCAATCCTCAAGTAGTAAGGGAACTTCGCCGCTTGGCGGCCATCGAACGGCGCAAGCTGATCCAGATTGAGCCGGAATCGAAGGTGAGGTATCTGGCGGCGGTAAGGCTGGCGGCGAATCTCCCGCTTACTTATTTCGCAGCAGCGATGGAAAGTCTGCGCGCGAGTGGATTTTCGCGTGCCGATGCGGCGCGGCTAGTGGAAGTATTGGGAACTCGATCGCTGCGCGCGTACGGCAAGTCAGGGCGCAAAGCGTGGAACCGGGAGACCGCCGCCGATCTTCGCCAATCGCTCACGCGCGATCTGGAAGCGATTTCTCAAGCCGATCGGCCGCTGGCGGCGCTGTATCGCGACGGAATCGAGCAGGCGCTGCGGTATTTCTCGGACTAGACCAAATTCGGGATCTTGATAATCTTCTTCTGAATCGCGTATTGCACTAGCTGGGCTTTGTTATGAATGTCCAACTTACGCATCAGGTTGAATTTATGCGCTTCCACCGTCTTCACGCTCAGATTCAGATCGCAGGCGATTTCTTTCACTGAATTGCCTTCGGCCAACATTTTCAGCACTTCGCGCTCGCGCGTCGTTAGCGTGGCGAATCGGGGCAGACGATTGGCCGACTTGATGCGGCTGCGGAAATCGTCCACCAGTTGCGAGAGCATGCGAGGCGATAGATAGCTGCCGCCGCGGCATACGTCGCGAACCGCCGCGACCAACTGCTGGCTGGGGCTATCCTTCAACACGTAGCCGCTGGCGCCGACTTCCATGCCTTCGACGAGATAGTCTTCGTCGTCGTACATAGTCAGGAACAGCACTTTGGTCTCAGGACGGTTCTTTTTGATCTGGCGCGTGGCTTCGAAACTCGATAGACCGGGCATACCGATATCCATCAGCACCACGTCGGGGCGAGCTTCGTTGGACTTCTCGACGGCGTCGCCGCCGTTGGACGCTTCACCGACGACTTCCATGTCCGTTTCGGCGGAAATGAGTGTTCGGATTCCTTGGCGGAAAAGCGTGTGGTCATCCGCCAGCATGATTCGAATCTTGGCCATAAGGTTTTGCCTGGCTTTCTCCAATTGCCGCCTGCGCGACTTTACTACTTACTGATCGGCAGTTCTATGGAAATCTTTGTACCCTTCTTACTACCTTCAATACGGCTTTCCACTTGGAATTCGCCGCCGAGCAGCGCGACGCGCTCCCGCATTCCGGACAAGCCGAACGACTCGCGCTTGGCCAAAGCTTCCGGTACATTGAAGCCGACCCCGTTGTCCTCCACTGTAAGCTTCAGTTTTCCATCGGCTGAGGCCAGCGAAATGTTTACATTGGTCGCCGAAGAGTGCTTGCCGATGTTGTTAAAGCATTCCTGCACAAGCCGATAGGAGATAATCTCCAACTGTTGCGGAATGGCTCCCATTTTCGAGAGTTGCAGCCGCACGCGGCATGGATGCAATCGCTGGAATCGATTCACCAGTTGCCGCAGCGCCGCGCCTAAGCCGAGTTGCTCCAGAACCGCGGGACTGAGAGCTGCGATCAGCCGGCGCATTTCGAGGATAGTTCGCTCCGTAAGATCCCGCGCCTCGCGCAGCTTCAGCCGCGACTCGCCTTCGTGCTCGGGAAGCGCCTGCTCGATCAGCTCTATCTGCAAGCGGATGCACAGCAGGCTCTGGCCGGCCTCATCGTGGAGCTCCCGGCTGATGCGGCGGCGTTCCATTTCCTCGACATGCAACATGTGCTCCGCGAGGCGGCGGACCTGTTCCTCGCGCTGCGCCAAGTCCTCCATCAGGCGGGCTTTATCGGCAGCCATAAGGCAACGCTCAGCGGCGGCCGCCAGCAAGTCCTGCTCGCGGGGCAGCCATTCATACGCCTTTTGAAACCCAAACTGCATGACGCCCGCCGTATGGCCTTCAGCGGCCAACGGAATCGACCAGCAGGATTGGAATCGCTCATGCCAGCTCGCATCGAGCAACACCGCGGAAGAATGTCCGTCCCCGTTCATATGACGGGGTTTAGACAGCTTCTTGATCAGACCGGGCCGGTTCGGAACGGACAGCAGCGCGGTCTCCGGAGTGCCCGCGCGCAGCTCCCAAGTCTTTGATTCCGGGTTCAACATGTACAGCCGGCCGGCGTCGGCGTGGCAAACATGCACTAGAGATTCAAGGAAACGCCGCAGCAGCTCTTCCAGATTGCGGGATTCGAGCTCAATGCGAAACAGCTCGTAAAACGCCTGCGTTTCGGCCTCGCGGACCTGATAATAAGCGTTATTGAGCGTCAAAATGACGCAAAAATGGAGTTGTTCGCGCACCCACTGGAAATTCGAATGCTCGCGCGGTAGTAGGGTCTCAATCAGCGGGCCGAGCAACTGGTCATACTGTTGCAGCGCTTCAAGAATCGCGCTGGGAGGCAGGTTCAATTTCGCCAGCCGGCGGCCGTTATATTCCACCTGTTCGATGAATTTAAGGGGAGATTCGCCGCGCGCCAGGATGCACGCAGCCGCTCCGGGTGTGATTCCCGCGAGCGCGATCCTTTGCTTCGGCTGAAAGCCTAACTCGCGGAGCCGATTGAGGAACCGGTGCTCCAGCTTTTCCGTGTGTGGTTCGATTAGAACCGCCAAACGCTGCAAATGGTCCCGCAACTGGTCGCTTAAGACGTCGGCGGCATCAGCTAGTTCGGGCGAGATCTGCGCACTCTGCACAGTCTCCATTCGGCGGTCTAGGGTTTTCTCTTTAGTACTGCGGCAGTATCCCCCTGGCCATCCTCGACGGCTAAATCGAGCGGGGTTCGTCCATTCTTATCTTTGATATCGGGGTCTGCGCCGTTCGCGACCAGGAGTTGGACCACGTCAAGCCGTCCCCAGGATGCCGCCCGATGCAGGGGCGTGGCTCCGGACTCAGTGTCGCGGGCGTTGGGGTCGGCGCCGTGCTTGAGCAGGACCTCAGCGGCTGCGCGCTGGCCGGCGAGCGCAGCGTCGTGTAGTGGCGTTGCCCCTTGCGCGTTCAACGAATTTACGTCAGCCCGGTGTGCCAGGAGCAGCTCGATGATCTCCACCTGGCCTTTCAGCGCGGCATCGTGCAGCAGCGTGGTCGACCCGAGCGGGCCCATCCGATCGACCAGCATCGCCACGACGTTCACCTGCCCGCGCAGAACGGCATCGCGCATCACTTCGCGAATGTCCAGCGCGCGTGAATTCGGAACGCGAGCCTGCTTGAGGAGCACGTCCGCGACGTCCATCTGGCGGAGTCTTAAGGCATCGTCGAGCGGCGTAGCGCCGGATTGATCCCGTGCGTCCACTTGAGCCCCGGCCTCGATCAGAACCGACGCAACCTCGCGCCGCCCTTGGAGAGCGGCCGCGTGAAGAGGAGTCGCCCCAGTTTCGGGATTCACACCGTTCGGATCGGCGCCTTTCGCGATCAGGAGACGCACCATCTCGGTTTCGCCTTTAGAAGCAGCATCTTCGAGAGGCGTTGCGCCGGCTCCGTTCCGCGCGCCCACCTTCGCGCCCCGTACGATCAATAATGTCGCGATCCGGCCATAGCCCCGGCTCGCTGCGAGATGTAAGGCCGTTTCCCCGGATTTGTAGGTGGCGCTGACATCGGCGCCATGGGCGAGAAGCAATTCGACTACATCCACGCGATTCGTCATGACCGCATAGTGGAGCGGCGTCGATCCACCCTCAGCGTGGCGGGCGTTTACGTCGGCGCCCATGCGGATCAGGTACTCGGCGATGTCGCGCTCTCCAGCCCAAGCAGCGTCATGCAGGGGAGTTCCGCCAACCGAATCGCGAGCATTCACGGGTATGCCGCTGGCGATCAGCGCCTGGACCTGCTTCAGGTCGCCCGATTTCGCAGCTTTGTGAAGTTCTTCTACACCCGGAGCTCCCGCGTGGATCACGGCGGCGAACAAGAGCAAAACCGCGCTCCGGGTCATGAAGCTCCTACTTCTTGGTCATCAGCGGATCGAATTCCTTGGTCCAGTCTTTCGAATCCGCGCTTCCCTGCGACCAGTCTTTCACGATGTTTCCCGCCGGATCGATGGCGAACCAATGGGGAACATCGAACTGTGCATGATTGGTCGGGGTGATCTTGAAGTACGATGCGGCCACCTGGCCGGAATCGAAAAGAACCGGAGAAGTCGTCTTAGTGTCGGCCAGGTATTTCGCCACCGTCGCCATACTATCCGGCGGCACGACGATCGAAAGGATCGACAGATTCTGGCCGTATTTCTTCTTCACTTCTTCAAGTGTGCCCGCCAGCGCCCGGCAATGGGGGCAATCCGTTTTCATAAACTCGACGATCAGCCAGTGGCCGCGATAGTCGAGAAGATCGTGCTGCTTGAAACTGGAATCGGGAATCGAAAAGCTTGGCGCACGCCTGCCGGAAAGGCCCTGCGCAGCCAGAGTGATCGCGCCGCATACCAGTGCCGCGCAAAGGAAAGTCCGCATAAGCTCAAACTAACATGGTTTTATAAGAGGGATTTCAAGGATTCCTCATAGGGGGCGCGGGCGATTCCCCGCTCCGTGATAATGGCTGTCACGTAGCGCGCGGGCGTGACGTCAAAGGCGGGATTTTCGACGCCGATGTCTTCAGGAGCAATGGGAACTCCGTAAACATGGGTCACTTCCGAGCTGGCGCGCTGCTCGATCGGGATTAAGTCGCCGGATTTCAGGGTCAGGTCGAGGGTTGAAATCGGGGCTGCGACGTAAAACGGGACGCCGTTTTCCTTGGCGAGTACCGCCACAGAATACGTGCCGATCTTGTTCGCGACATCGCCGTTTGCTGCGATTCGGTCCGCGCCGACAACGACGCATCCGATGCGCCCGGAGTGTAGAAAATGCCCCGCCATGTTATCCGTGATCAATTTCACGGGGATGCCGTCGTGTTGCAATTCCCAAGCGGTGAGCCGCGAGCCTTGCAGGAACGGACGAGTCTCGTCCGCCATAACGTCGATCTTCTTCCCCGCGCTGATGGCCGCGCGAATTACGCCGAGCGCGGTTCCATAACCTGCCGTGGCGAGAGCGCCCGCGTTGCAATGCGTCAGTACAGTCTTCCCGTCGGGAACTAATTCAGCGCCGTTTTTGCCGATGGCCTGGCAAATGGCGATGTCTTCAAGACGAATCTGCTGGGCTTCCTGGATCATCCGGCGCGTACGATCCTCGCCGTTAAGTGAGCCGTAAAGCCGCCGCATCCGCTCGATTCCCCAGAACAGATTTACCGCGGTGGGGCGAGTGGCTGCCAGCGTGGAGCAGACCGTCTCAAAATCCGCGCCAGCCTGGACGCCGAGCGCCACGCCCATCGCCGCTGCCACGCCAATAGCAGGTGCGCCGCGAATCACCATTGTCTTGATGGCATCGGCAACTTCAAGATACGTGCGGCACGTGACGAACACCTGTTCCCGAGGCAGGCGCGTCTGGTCGATCATGACGACACCTGCCTCGGTCCACTGAATTGTTTCCACCATGAACTTCTATTCTGACGCAATGGGTTACCCTGGAAGAACCCCATGCGCAAGCGCTTTGAATGGAAACTCCGCGACAAGACGCTGCAATTGGGTGAGCGGACGCTCATCATGGGCGTGCTGAACGTGACACCGGACTCGTTTACGGACGGCGGAAAGTATCAAGATCCGGATCGGGCCTTCGCCCGAGCGGTCGAACTGGAAGAAGAAGGCGCGGACTTGATCGACATCGGAGCCGAATCGACGCGCCCGGGTTCGACGCGCATTTCGGAAGCGGAGGAACTGCGGCGTCTGGTCCCGGTCCTGAAGCGGTTGCGCAATAAACTCAGCGTGCCGATGTCGGTGGATACGTACAAAGCCTCTGTCGCCGAGAAGGCGCTGGAGTTGGGAGTCGACGCGATCAACGACCCTAGCGCACTGACGTTCGACGCCGACCTGGCCCGCAAAGTGGCGCACGCCAACGCCGGTCTGATCCTGAATCACATGCGGGGGACGCCGGATACCTGGCTGAAATTGCCGCCGCTTAAGAACGTGATCCGCACCATTGTGGCTGAGCTGGACGCTTCCGTACATCGCGCAATGCGGGCCGGGCGTGGACCGCCGCCAATTGATCGTCGATCCAGGGATGGGTTTCGGAAAGCGCAAGGAGCAGAACGCGGAAATTCTTTCGCAGCTCGAGGAGATGACTCGGCTGGAGCTGCCGGTGCTGGTGGGGCCGTCGCGCAAACATTTTTTGACCAAGGAATCTCCCCTCGGCACCGAATTCGCCACGGCGGCCGCGATTACTGCGGCGATTCTGCGCGGCGCACACATGGTCCGCGTCCATGATGTGAAGTCGATGAAGGGCGTGGTCGAGATCGCGGACGAAATCGTAAGGAGCGGAATCGAGCAGTGAAACTCGCCTGGATCATGATTGCGGCTTTGCTCGCGCAGGCCGCCCCGCCCGAATATGGCTATAAGGTGGTGCACGTCTATCCGCACGACCGGACTTCGTTTACCGAGGGTCTCGAATATCGCGGCGGTTTTCTGTACGAGAGCACCGGCCTTGAGAATCGGTCCACCCTGAGCAAGATTAAGCTGGAGACCGGTCAGGTAGTGCAGCAAATCAACCTGGATCCGCGCCTGTTCGGCGAAGGAATTACGCTGATCAACGAGAAAATCGTTCAGCTCACTTATAAGACGGAGCTTGGTTTCGTATACGACCAGGCATCCATGCGCCGCCTGCGGAACTTCAACTATCGCGGCGAAGGATGGAGCCTCACCAACGACGGCTCGCAGATCTATATGGACGACGGCTCGTCGCAGATCCGGGTTTGGGACCCGACTACCCTTCAGGAAAAGAAGCGGATCAACGTCCATGATGGGGCGAAGGCGATCGATCAACTGAACGAGCTCGAATGGGTGCGCGGGGAGCTTTACGCGAACATCTGGCGCAGCGATAAGATCGCGCGCATCTCGCCCGCCGATGGGTCGATTCTAGGATGGATCGACATGGCCGGAATTTTGAGTCCGGCGGAGAGCGAAGGCGTGGATGTCTTAAACGGCATCGCATACGATTCTTTCGGCGACCGGTTGTTCGTTACGGGAAAGCTTTGGCCGAAGCTTTTCGAGATTAAGCTGGTCCCTAAGAAACGCTAAGAGCACCGCTAAGGACGGTAGCTGGCGCTCTGGATGTCGGTTTCCCAGACCCTCACTTCGCGAATGCGAATCGGTACGGGCGTCCCACTGAGCCTGCTCGCCATTTCTTCGTAAAAATGCTCGGCGATATTTTCCGCTGAGGGATTCTTCACGTCGAACGGAGGAATCTCGTTCAGAAAGACGTGATCCAGGCGATCGATGATGGCGCGCATGGCAGCTTTTACATCCAGAAAGTCCACCAGCAGGCCGGTTTCGTCCAGGCGCTCGCCTTCGATGACCACTTGGACCTTGAAATTGTGGCCGTGGATATTCTCGCAACGTCCTTTGTAATTGCGCAGCGCGTGACCGGCCGCGAAGGTCTGGTCTACAGAGACTTCAAACATCGAAAAACCTTTCCACATCGTCTCGTTTAGTGGTGAAGCCATAGGGGGGCAGGCTGTCGAAGAAAACCTGGCCGTAGCGGGCTTCACAGATGCGATTGTCGAGCAGTGTCAGAATGCCCCGGTCTGTGCGGCTGCGGATCAGGCGGCCGAATCCTTGTTTCAACGCGATGGCGGCTTGCGGGACCTGGTAGCTGTTGAACGCATCGCCGCCGTCTTCTCGGATCGCGGAAATTCGGGCTTCGACCACGGGATCGCTGGGGACGGCGAAGGGGAGCTTGTCGATGATGACGCTGCTCAACTGGTCGCCGGGCACATCTACACCTTGCCAGAAAGACGCGGTCGCGAACAAGACGCGTTGGGCGTGGCGCGAAATTCTTCCAGCAGCGCGCTGCGAGGGCCGGTGCCTTGCAGCAGCGTCTGGATAGTCGATTTCAAGCGAGACACGATCATAGATCAGGCGCATCTGCTGGTAGCTGGTGAAGAGGACGAAGGCTCGGCCCCGGCTGAGGCATCAGGATGCGCCACGATTTCGTCGGCGGCGGCGGCGGTGAAGGCGGGGCTGCGCGGATCGGGAAGATTCTGGGGCACGTAAAGCAGAGCCTGCTTCGGCGTAATCGAAATGGCTGGGGACGACCAGGGTGCGGGCGGCGCGGAAACCCAGGCGGCCTTTGGTGAATTCGAATTCGCCGGCCACGGCCAGGGTTGCCGAGGTGAGAATTACGGAATCGACAGAGTCGAAGAGTTTTTCGTCCAACATGGACGAGACGTCGATGGGAGTGGCTTGGAGAAAGTCCCACGGCCGCGCCTTTCGATCCAATAGACGTAATGGCGGTCGCCGCTTTCCATCCAGAATTGAGGCGGCGGGCAATTTCCCGAGAACGATGGACCAGGGGAATGGTCTCTTCGGGCGCGGCTTTCATCAACTCGAGCTGCAGCGCGATGAGTTCCAGGCCGCGCCAGCACATCGCGATAGGCGTCCTCGTTCTTCATGAGGAACGCTTCGTGGGAGCGGAAGCCGGTGCGGCCTTCGGCGGCTCCAAAGAGGCCCAGAAAATATTGGCACGATCGCCGGCCATGATCAGGATGCGATCCAGCTCACTGGCTGCCGAAATCCTTCTGGCGGGCGATGGCGGAGACGTCGCGGAGCAGTTCCTGGAACTGATAACTGGAAACTGTTGCGCCGAAGTACTGGCCGGCTACCTCTTCGACATCATGGGCTTCGTCGAAGATTACCGCGCCATATTCGGGAATGATACCGGCGGCATCGTTGTCGCCTTTGACGGAAAGGTCGGCGAAGAACAGGTAATGATTAACGATGATGATGTCGCTTTCGAGCGCTTCTGGTGCATCCGCGTGATGAAGCAGCGCTCGAATTGCGGACATTTCTGGCCGGTACAGCGATCAGACGGGCATCGACCTTGGCCCACGCAGTGCTCGATTCGGGAAGAGTCTTGATCTCGGCGCGGTCGCCGGTCTCAGTGGATTTTTCCCAATCGCGAATGATCTGGAAATCGGCCACTTCTTCCAGGCCTTCTAGAACGGGCTCCTTTTCGGCGTCGTAGATTTTCTGGCGGCAGGCGTAGTTGGCGCGGCCTTTCATATAGCAGGCGCGCAGCGGGCCCAAACGCTTTTCCAGGAACGGGATGTCTTTGAAGAAGAGCTGCTCCTGAAGATTCTTCGTGCCGGTGGACACGACAACCCGGCGTCCGCTAAGGATAGCGGGCACCAGATATGCCAGGGTCTTGCCGGTCCCGGTACCGGCTTCGACGATCAGATGTTTCTTATCGCTGAGCGCGGATTCCACGGCTTCGGCCATTTCAAGCTGGCCGGCGCGATATTCGTAGTTCGGATGCCACTCCGACAGCAGACCTTTGCGGCCGAAGAATTGGCGAACCGTGAGGGTCTTGGTGGGCACCTTGAAAGTCAATTATCTCATTCAAACCCGTCGCTTCTTCCAGGTTCCTCTACGGAAGACCAAGACCGCCGCCACAGCGTAGATGGATGCGGAGATCGCGACTGCGGAAAAAATTCCGTTCGGGCCGTAGCCCACTTTGAAAGCGAGAAACCACGCGAGCGGCATCTGCAAGGCCCAGTTCGTGCCAATGCTGATTGCCGTGGGAGTGTAGGTGTCGCCGGCGCCATTGAAGGCCTGCATGATCACCATGCCCCAAGCGTAGAAAATGTAGCCGTAGCTGATCACGCGCAACGCCGTGGAGGCCACATGGATCACCGCAGGATCGCCGGTGAAAATGGACGTCAGCGGGCGGGCGAAGATCACGAAAACGACCGCGACCAAGCCCAGAAAGGCCATGTTATAGGAGCCGGCTCGCCAGACGGATTGCTCGGCTCGATCCGGCTTGCCCGCGCCCAGGTTCTGGCCGACCAGTGTGGCCGCCGCATTCGCCATGCCCCAACTGGGAAGAATCGCGAAGATGAAAATTCGCATCGCGACCGTGTATCCGGCGACGGCGACGCTTCCGAATTGCGAGACCATGCGCACCAGCCCGATCCAGCTGGCCATGCCGACGAAGTATTGAAAGATCCCTCCGATCGAGAGGCGGATCAAGCGGAGCATGGTGTCCAGACGGAAATGAAAGTGGCGCGGACGCACGACGACGCGACTGCTGCCGCGGGTGAGCATCCAGAGTTGAATTGCGACGCCGCTCGACCGGCCGATGGTGGTGCCGATGCCTGATCCGAGGACTCCCAGGCGCGGGAACGGTCCCAAGCCGAAGATCAGCAGAGGGTTCAGAACGAGGTTGATGAGATTCGCGATCCACAAGACGCGCATGGCGAGAACCGCATCGCCGGCTCCGCGAAACACGCCGTTGATCAGGAAGAGCAGCATGACCGCCGCGCTTCCGCCGTAGATAACGCGGGTGTAGCCGGAGCCGATCGCGACGATGGAGCTCGATGCGCCCATTAAACGCAGGATGTCGGGAGCGAACCACGCGCCGGTGAATCCGGTGACGGCGGCGATCATCAGGCCCAATAGGATCGACTGAGCCGCGGTTTCGGCCGCGCCCGCCGGATTTTTCTCGCCTACGCGCCGGGCGACCATGGCGGCGGTCGCGACGCTGAGCCCCATCGCCACCGAGAACAGCAGGGTCAGGACGGCTTCGGTTAAGCCGACGGTAGCAATGGAATCGGCGCCCAGGTGCGCCACCCAGAACATGTCGACCACGGCAAATAACGATTCCATGGCCATCTCCAGCACCATCGGAATCGCGAGCAAGGTTATAGCGCGGCCGATACGCTCCTGGGTGAAATCGCGATGGCTGTCGCCGCGTATGGCGTCGCCAATAGAAGCAAATATACCTTGGTTCTCTGAAATGACTTCTGGCATGGAAGGGTCCTCTGAATCTCGGTAAGGAGAAAAACGCCGCCGGGAGCGATTCGCTCACGGGAGTCGGCAGATCGAGAGTTAGAGAAGGACAATCATGGCGAGCTCGAACTTTGAGATTAGCGTAGGGAACGGTGAGAAAGCAAATGCAGGAAACCGATCCGGCGTCTGGTCGATCAGGTTCCTGTCATGATCGATAGAAACATTTCTATCGATCACGGAACCAGCGTTTTATGATCGATAGAATAACGTCTATCGCTCAGAATGCCTGGCTGGACGTAATGCCGTTGCCTTGCAGCGCGACGGCCATCTTCTCAAGCGCCGATTTGTGGATCTGCGAGACGCGGCTTTCATTGATCCCGAGCACACCGCCGATCTCTTTCATCGTCATCTCGCTGGTGTAGTACAGCATCACTACTTTGCGATAGCGCTCCGGCAGGGTCTTCATGGCGTCGCCTAAGACGCTGCGCAGTTGCTCGCGGGCACAGATGGAATCGGGCTGGCTTTCGGGTTTGCCTGGAAAATCCGGGGCGGGCAGATCTTCGTTCTCATTGGAGCGGGTGGACGCCGAGACCAGGCCAACATTGCGCAGGTCCAGCATCATGGTTCTCCAGCGGTCCACGTCCATACCGAGCTTCTGGGCAACTTCAGCTTCGGTAGGAGTGCGCTGCAAGGTGGACGAGAGATCGCGAGTGGCGGCTTCCACTTGTTTGTGGCGGCGGCGCATGTCGCGTGAAGCCCAATCGAGCTGGCGCAGGCTGTCGAGGATAGCGCCCTTGATGCGATGCTTGGCGTAGCTCGAAAATACCACCTGCTTTTCCGGGTTGAACTTGTTGGCGGCATCGAACAGGCCGAGGATTCCCGCGTGGACCAGATCGTCCAGATCCACGTGGACCGGGAGGTTTTCATGGACGCGGACGGCAATGGCTTTGACCAGAGGCAGGTGTTCCAGCACCACCCGGTCGCGCCGTGCCAAGCGGGCGGCCTGCGAAGAAGAAGTCGTCGCCGGCTTTGACTGGGAGGGCGCGTGCAACGTCGCCGCGATGCCCATCGGCTTCACCGGTGCGGAGCTACGCACACGGGACGGCGCAGCGTTCGAAGGAAGCGCGCGCACGGCCACGGCACCTAAAGGGGCCGTCTTGAATTTAGTCATCGTCATCATTTGGACTTCATCTCCTCAATCCGAATCACCCGGCACTTCCTCAAAAGCACGCCCCACACCAATCGGCCCCAGTAACGAAATCGCGATCTTCCGCCGATAACAGCTAGCGGCCGCGAAAACGCGGTTGTACTTTGGAATCAAAAGGAAACCTTAGCATCGCTACTACGCAATGAAGCGTAGTCTCCAGACTTTCGTCCGCAGACCCATACT
Organism: Terriglobia bacterium; assembly: GCA_963705675.1. Taxonomy (GTDB): domain Bacteria; phylum Acidobacteriota; class Terriglobia; order Bryobacterales; family Bryobacteraceae; genus Palsa-187. The sequence goes on along the minus strand of CAVPKR010000028.1, from coordinate 14,352 downwards.
TCGCCGTACCGTTTTGGGACCTAGTTTCCACCGATTCCCTTCCAGACTGAAACGTTGGTGGCTGTTCCGGGAACCGGAACGACTCAACCTGCTGGTAAATAGAAGGGTAATGGTAAAGGGGTAAGGGAGTATCTCGAAGGTTTACCTTAGATAGGACCTAATAAGTTTCTCAGGCGGGATATGCCGGGACTCTAACTCTCGCCGCGTTTGAGTACCACGAGCCAAGTTTTGATCGCGAAAAGACCTAGAATTAGCCATGTAGCGATGCGAATTTGGCCTGAGAGCGTGAAGCCGGCCAGGATCGCGAGCAGGGCATAGGCGGACATAGCGGCTATAAACTTTAGATCCATAAGCTACTTACTTACTTAGTCGGCATGTTGTATGCGAACGCGAGCTGAAGACGGATCTGATCGCCCTTATAATCGGGCGGCAGGGGCGGAAAAGGATAGGATGCGCTGATAGCAGCAACGGCGGCGCGGTCCAGGGCGTCGGTACCGGCCCCTTCGGCGATAACCAGCTTGGGCACGGCTCCGGTCCGGTCGATGGCGAACTGGATCAAGACGCGGCCCCGTCGGCCTAGACGGGCGCTCTCCGGCAGGATCACCAGCCAGTTCCGCCGCACGGCGGTCAAAACCTGAATCAGGTAGGGCTTGAAATCGACACCCTTCGCATCGCTTAAGAGCTGTAGATTGCTACCGATACGTCCGGGTGAGGCACCCTGGCTCGCATTCGGGATATTGGTGAGGCTATCGCCAGTGTCTCCGACCATCGTGCCGCCTGCGCCGGGCCGGGCACTCTTGGCAGCGTCCTGAACAGAGGTCGACGGCATGGGAACCGGAGAGTTGGGGTTACGATTAACCTGCACGGGCGTCGAGCCCACGTCTTCGAAGGCAATCTTAGGCTTATCGCCGGCGGTTGCAGCCTGCTGCGGAGGCGGAGGCTTAGGCGGGGTATTGGGAACGCCCGGCGGCGGCGGCGGCGGCGCCGATGCGACCTCAATCTTGGGGGGCTCGATAGAGGGTGGCGGAGCGGAGGCGGGCGTTTGGGTCTGCGCGACGGGTCCTGGAGCCGGGGACGGGGGACGGAACCGGGGAGCCTGTGGCTGCGGGGCGGGGTTGGAGCTTCGCACATCCAATTCCCGCGAGATTTTCCCCTTGTTAGGAGCCTTCTGGGTGGGTTCGAAAATGCGCGGCGCTACCAAGTGGACAGCCTTGTGGATGTCCGGATGAATTACCGGGGAATAAGGCGCACGTTCCACCTCCGGCAGCGCTATGACGAACCAAATCAAGAAGATATGGAAAATTAGGGACGCTACGGTATTGCGAGCGAAGGTCCGAGCCGTGAACGGTTCGCGCCATGGGCGAAGGAAATCAGGCTCCACTGGACCGGCGACACGTATAGCTGAGGGCATTCGTAAGCCAAACTTAACGACGCGTCCCGGAGGTCGAAGATTACTATGCTGAAAGGCCTATGGGGCCGCAAGCGTCTGCGCAACCAGGCTAGCGTGTTCTTCGATCTTAGCAAGAATCGAGGCGGCGACATCCAGTGCAGCCAAGGCTTGTTCCCCGGTAACGCGCGGAGGTTGACGGGTTTGGATGGAATCGATGAAAGCGTCGAGCTCCAGTCGTAGAGGCTCGCTCTTGACGATCGGAAGGGCCTCAAAATCGATTTTCATAGGCGGCGTGACGCTGAAGCGCACGGCATCCTGACGGCCGTAATCGAGCGAAATATACTCGTGGGGCTGGAAGAGGCGCAGCTTGCGGACGCGCTCGGTGGAGACTCGGCTAGCGGTCAAGTTCGCGACGCAGCCGCCGGGGAACTGGAGGCGCACGTTGGCAATGTCGACTTTGGCCGAGAGAATCGAGACGCCTGCGGCGCGAACTTCTTCGGGCATCAGATGCGTAAGGGAGAGGACGATGTCGATGTCGTGAATCATCAGGTCGAGCACTACGTCGACGTCGAGGCTGCGGGGGCTGAACTCACTGAGGCGGTGAATCTCGAAGAAAAGCGGCTTAGAGATCACCCGTTCGAGGGCGATGATCGCCGGGTTGAATCGCTCTAGATGGCCCACTTGAAGAATTTTTCCATGGCGCGCGGTGGCTTCGACTAGCTTGCGGCCCGCGCTGGGATGGTCGGCGATGGGCTTTTCTACCAGGACGTCGAGGCCGAGCTCGAGCAGGCGGCAGCCGACTTCGCAGTGGGTGCTCGTGGGGGTTGCGACGACGGCAGCGTCGGCGTTTTCCGTCAATTCCTCGATCGAGGTGAACACGCGGCAGCCACTCGCGGCTGCGCGCGCCGGGTCCAGATCGAGGACTCCGGCCAGCACCGCGCGCGGGTTTTCTTGAATCACACGGAGATGATTGCGGCCGAAAGATCCGGCCCCTACGACGGCAATTCGCGGGTTAGACACCTACGAAAGAGCCTAGCACGCCTAATGGAATCAATGAGAACCGCCGATTTTATCCCTTCATGCGCGCTTCCGTTCTGGTGCTTTTGGCCGCCTCCGCCTGCCTGTACGCGCAGCGCTACAACTTCAAATTCTACGGGGAAGACGAGGGGTTGGAGAATCTCGGCGTCCATGTGGTGTTGCAGGACCGGACCGGATTCATATGGGTAGGGACGCAGAACGGCTTGTATCGATACGACGGCAGCCGATTTATCGGTTTCGGAAAGGCCGACGGGCTGCCGGGGGCGCGGGTCGAATCGCTGCATGAGTCGGGCGATGGAACGCTGTGGGTGGGCGCGCGGCGGGGGTTGCCCGGAAGAAGGGCGATCGGTTCGAGGCAGTGTCGCTGGGAGTGGCCCGAGGAGTGGCGGGCCGCGAGGGAATCGCTTCGGACGCCGCGGGTCATCTGTACTTTGCGACGGAGCGGGGGTTGGTAACCGGGTCGAACGGATCTCCTTATAAGCTGATTGCGGCACCCAGAGGCGAGGCGTCGAGCGTTTACGTAGATGGGACCGGTGCGGTCTGGTTCGGCTGCGGGTCAAATTTGTGCCGCTTCGAAAATGGCGAGGCTCGCGAGATCGGCTCAGAAGAAGGCCTGCCGGGGGATGGCTGGGATGCGATCCTCGGCGATCGCCAAGGGAATTTGTGGGTTCGGAGTGAGCGGTCGTTGTACATGCGGGCGAACGGTTCGCGTCGGTTTGAGCCTGCGCGAGCGGGCCTGCCGGAATCGACCAACACGTATCCGACGTTGGCGCTCGACCCGGCGGGGAGGTTGCTGGTCCCGACGTATCGCGGGTTGGCTCGGCAGACGGGAAAAGGCTGGGAGATCCTGGAAGCGCAGCAGGGCCTGACCACCAACGACATCTCAGCGGTGATGCAGGATCGCGAAGGGTCAATCTGGCTGGGGCTGCTGGGGTCCGGCTTGGCTCGATGGCTGGGATACAACGAATGGCAGGGTTGGAGCGATCGTGAAGGATTGAGTCGCGAATCCATCTGGTCGATCGCGCGGGATGCCTCGGGCCGGTTATGGGTGGGGACTCAGTTCGGTCTGAATTACGCCGATGATCACGGCGAGCGGCTGGAATGGCGTAAGCAGGCTCTTGAGGGCGTGGAGATGATTCGCTCCCTGGCGGCCGGTTCCAAGGACGCTTTGTGGATCGGAGCCTGGCCGGGCGGGTTGCGCTGGCTGAATACGCGCACGGGTGAAACGCGATCCATCGGGTCCTCTCAAGGCTTGTCCAGCAACTATGTGCGGCATGTGATGGTGGATCGCGAGGAACGGGTATGGGTGTCGACACGCGACGGCCTGTTTCGGGCGGCGGCTGGGTCGATGAAGTTTGACTCGGTGATTCCAGGCGAGACTTTTCACATGACGATGATGGATCGCACTGGCGCGGTGTGGGCCGCCGGCGCGAAGGGGCTGATGCGGTTCGCCGGTGAACAAGTGACCCGCTTCGATTCGCACAGCGGGCTGAAGTCGGATGTGGTGGCGCATCTTGCCGAAGATCCCGATGGGTCTCTGTGGATCGGATATTACGACGCTTTCGGCCTTACGCGTTTGACGTTCTTGCACGGCGGGGCGACATTCAAACATTTCACGACGCCGGACGGCCTCAGGTCCGACAAGTCGTTGTTCCTGGGTTTCGATGCGCGGGGATGGTTATGGGCTGGGTCGGACCACGGCGTGGATGTGTTCGACCGGACGCGATGGCGGCACTACGGGCGATCGGACGGAATGATTTGGGACGATTGCAACACGAATGGCTTCATGGCGGATGCCGACGGGGGCGTGTGGGTGGGAACCAGCCGAGGCCTGTCGCATTTCCGTCCGGCCTCGGCCGAGCCGGTCAGCGTGCCTCCGCCGGTGGTGTTCACGTCAGTGAAATTCGGCGATCAAAGCGTGGAACCCGCCTCGGCCGGAGAGATTCCATATAAGCGGAACTCGCTTCAGGTGCGATACGCAGCGTTGACGTTCGCCCAAGAATCGAGTGTGTTATTCCGGTACCGGCTGGCGGGCGTGCAGCGCAACTGGACGGAAACTACGCATCGCGAACTCGACTTTCCCAAGTTGCCGGCGGGTCAATTCACGCTCGAAGTGATGGCGCGCAACAAGCAGGGAACCTGGACCGTGGCGCCGGCTCGATTGGATTTCCAAATCCTGACACCGTGGTTTTTGACGTGGTGGTTCCAGATGGGGAACGTGCTGCTCGCGCTTGCGCTGGGGGTTGGTATGTGGCATCGGCGCACGCGGCGGTTGGAGGAGGAACGGCAGCGCCTGGAAGCTGCGGTGACGGAAAGAACTCGCGAGTTATCGCTCGAAAAACAGCGCGTGGTGGACGAAAAGGCGCGAACGGAGCAGCAAAAAGTGGAAATTGAGCGGCTGCTCACAGAAGCGCAGCAAGCCAGCCGGTCGAAGAGCGAGTTCCTGGCCAACATGAGCCACGAAATCCGCACGCCGATGAACGGAATTCTGGGGATGACCGACATGGCGCTGGCGATGCCTCTATTGGACGAACAGCGGGAGTATCTGGAGACGGCTCGATTGTCCGCAAAGTCGCTGTTGACCGTTCTGAACGACGCGCTCGATTTCTCGAAGATCGAGGCGGGGCACATGGAGCTGAGTCCCGTCAATTTTTCTTTGCGGCGATGCGTCCATGAGACCGCAAAAATGTTCTCGGTAGCGGCGGCGGAAAAGAAATTGAGCCTGGATGTGCGGTTCGACGAGAGCGTGCCGGACCATGTGATCGGCGATCCCGACCGGCTTCGGCAAGTATTGTTAAATCTTCTTGGAAACGCCATGAAGTTTACGGCCGATGGCGGTGTGCTGATCGTGGTGGAAAGAGACAAGTGTGAAGGAGACGAGCTGCTGGTGCACTTCGCTGTCGCGGACACCGGCATTGGGATTCCACGCGACAAGCAGGAGCTGATCTTCGAGGCGTTCCGGCAAGCCGACGGGTCGACGACGCGCAAATATGGCGGAACAGGCCTAGGATTGGCGATCTGTCTTCGTCTGATCCACTTAATGGGTGGAACGGTACGTGTCGAAAGCGAGCCGGACCAGGGCAGCACGTTTCATTTCACGGCAAAGTTCGTCGTGGTACGGGAGCCCGCCGGCGACGTCGCCCGACCGATACGCTCAGCCTACAGAATATGTTGAGCGCAGTGGGTACCGCCACGGTGACGCCTCAGAGTCTTCACGTGCTGCTGGCGGAGGACAATCTGATCAATCAGCGCGTCGCGATGCGGCTGCTCGAGAAGCGGGGCCATCGAGTGGCGCTGGCAACCACGGGACACGAGGTCCTTGACTGGCTGAAACGCCAGCGCTTCGATTTGATCCTGATGGACGTGCAAATGCCGGAAATGGACGGCCTCGAAGCGACCATGGCCATTCGCGAAAATGAAAAGCAGACCGGGGGGTATACACCGATCGTCGCGTTGACGGCCCACACGATGGCCGGCGATCGCGAGCGGTGCCTCCAGGCGGGGATGGATAGCTACGTGAACAAGCCGATCGAGCCCGTAAGACTTCTCGAAGTGGTCGAGTCGACGGCCGCGGCGCGCCTATTAAGAAAAGGCGCACCCGTCCAGAAAGTAGATTAGGCGCTGGCGCCGTGCTTGGGGTGTTGCGCCATCATCGCGGCCATCCGCTCCTGCATTTGGCGGGTCAGGTGCGGCACAACGCCGACCATGCGGCCCAGCAACATGAGTTGGGCGCGATGATGCATCTCATGTTCCTTCACGCCGAGGAGCATTTCGAAGCGAGTTTTGCTGGCGGGAGTCATCCGGCCTGCATGGAAACATGCTGACCGAGAAACTCGTCCGAGAGGCTTTCGAGGAAGTGCGCGAAGTGCTCGCCCTGCTCGTTCAGGATCGTCAGGATCTCGAACTTGGTGTGCGGCTTCTGCTCATCTGCCATGAGCGGAGCAAAAAAACCAGGAAAATCGAAGCCTTCGAGGGTCGTCAGCTTGGCGACGCCGTGAATATGCTCCTGCAGTTGCCCGGCGAGGCTGATGTGCACCAGGGTCTGCGCAATGGTCCGGGTTTCGGGCGTGGCTCGAAATCCATAATGTTCTTCGCCGATTTCTTCAGCGGCGGTCAACGTATTTTTCCGCACGGTGCGGAAGCTTTCCGCGAGGTCTTTAGCTCCATAGTAGTTCATAGATTCATTTTAACATTCGCTGCATGACAGCATAGTTAAGAAATGCCGTTCGACCTACAGCAGTGTTAAAAGGCGAGTTCCTGGCAGGGCGCGGGGAACGGCGCGGAATCCGTCGTATATCGAATTACCGCGCTTTAGCGGCGGCCGCCGGGGCGTTAGTTGGCGCCGGGGCTACGGCGGCGGGTTGCGTTTCCGTGCGCGTCAGATTGAGCAGTTTGCGCAGTTCCGCATCCAGTTTATTCTTGACGTCCTTGTTGTCCTTCATGAACTGGCGGGCGTTTTCGCGGCCCTGTCCGATGCGCTCGCCTTTGTAGCTGTACCAGGCGCCGCTCTTTTCGACCAGGTTCTGCGCCACCGCGAGATCGATGAGGTCGCCTTCCTTGGAAATTCCTTCGCCGTAAATGATGTCGAACTCGGCTTCGCGGAATGGCGGAGCCATCTTATTCTTTACGATCTTGATTTTAGTGCGATTGCCGGTGACTACTTCGCCGTCCTTGATGGCGGCGATGCGGCGGATGTCGGCGCGGACGCTCGAATAGAATTTCAGCGCGCGGCCGCCGGTGGTGGTTTCCGGGTTCCCGAACATCACGCCGATCTTTTCACGGATTTGATTGATGAAGATCAGGCAGGTATTCGACTTCGACACGATACCGGTCAGTTTGCGCATGGCTTGCGACATCAGACGCGCATGGACGCCCATGAAGCTATCGCCCATTTCACCGTCGAGCTCAGCTTTGGGGACCAGGGCGGCCACAGAATCGACCACCAGGACATCGATCGAACCTGAACTAATCAGCGCATTGGTGATTTCGAGGGCCTGTTCGCCGTAATCGGGCTGCGAAACCAACAGATTGTCGACGTCGACGCCCAGTTTTCGGGCGTACGCGGGATCGAGTGCGTGTTCCACGTCGATGTATGCGGCCATGCCGCCCGCGCGTTGGGCTTCGGCCACCACCTGCAACGCTACGGTGGTTTTGCCCGACGATTCCGGCCCGAAGATTTCAGAAATGCGGCCGCGCGGAAATCCGCCGATTCCGAGGGCAAAATCGACGGAAATGGAGCCGGAAGAGATCGCTGGAACGGCCTGGACGGCTTGCGCGCCTAAGCGGATCACGGAGCCTTTGCCGAACTGCTTCTCGATTTGGCCCAGCGTGGCCCCGAGGGCCCGGCTGCGTTCTTTCTCGTCCATTTTTGCTTCCATGTGGTGGAGGTCCTTCTTATATAGCTTATTTTGGTTCGCTCGGGGGGGAAACTTAATTATAAAACGTATTCACTTCCGTTTGTTGCCGTAATGATCCGCCAGATCGTCGTCATAAAACGTGTGCGTGTAGGCTTGCGGATCTTCCGGCAGCATGGTGGCGTTCCAGGTTTCATACTCGGACACCAGCTTCCGGTAAACCTCGGGCTGGCGATTCTTGAGGTTGGCGCGTTCCAGTGGATCCTCCACTACGTTGAATAGAAAGGTGTTATTGCCGATCTTTAGCCATTTCATATCGCCGTCGCGAACCGCCCGCTGCTGGTTGTAGCGGTACCGCCAAAACAGTTTTCGTGGCTCTCCTTTGGCTTTGAACAGGTCGATGCCGTCGGTCGGATAGGCGGGATCGGGCGCGACGCCGGCTGCGGCGAGCAGAGTGGGAAGCCAGTCCATCGTCATGGCGACTTGCGTCGTCGTGGTGCCCGGCTGAACGTGACCAGTCCACCGTAGGACCGCTGGAATCCGCAAGCCGCCTTCGAGCAGGTCGGTTTTCTTGCCGGTGAAGGGCCAGGTGTCGGAGAAGCGCTCCCCTCCGTTATCGCTGGTAAAAATCACGATGGTGTTGCCGGCGGCTCCGGTATCTTCCAGAGTTTTCAGGACCCGGCCGACTTGCAGATCCATCTGCTGGACCATTCGAGCATAGGTGGCTAGAGAGCCGCCATCGAAATCGATTAGAGCTTTGACGCGCTGCGATTCCGCCTCATCGTCAGGTCCTTCCCACGGCCAGTGCGGCGCGTTGAAGTGGAGGCTCACAAGGAACGGCTGCTGGGTTTTGGCGTATTCGCCGACCACTTTCACGGCGCGGTCGCCCAACAGATTCGTCAGATATCCAGCTTGATGGATAGGAGCATCGTCATCCCACAGGTCATCGGTCTTGGTATTGGCGGGACCGGCCATGTGAGTGAAATAATCGAGCGCGCCGCCTCGAAATCCCCAGAAGTGATCGTAGCCGCTCTTAGTGGGGCTGAAATCGGGTAGCCAGCCGAGATGCCATTTACCGATCAGAGTGGTCGCGTAGCCGACCTTCTTCAATAACGATGGCAAAGTGGGATGCTCGGGCGGAAGTCCGCGATGGCGGATCGGGCCTGCCAGCGGCTCTTCGAGTCCGACGGGGAGCCGATACTGGTAGCGGCCGGTGATCAAAGCAGTCCGGGTGGCCGAGCAGACCGAAGAGTTTGCATAGGCCTGCGTGAACTTCAAACCGGTGGCGGCGATGTGGTCAATGTTTGGAGTGGAGAAATCGCGCCGCCCGTAACAGGAAAGGTCGGCATAACCCAGGTCGTCGGCCATGATGAAGAGGACATTCGGTTTTGTGCCGGCTGCCGACATCGCGAAGGGAACTGCGGCCGTCATCGCAATGGCTTGACGGCGCGTGAGCGATTTCATAGAGACATCCTCAGAGAAACACGAAAGCCGGACCCCTTTTGGGCGGTCCGGCTGGAAAATCTTAAACTACGCGCACCCGATGCGGTCAGGCAACGTGCTGCGCCCTGTTACGGGCCAGAATGGCGTTCATCTGGTCCTTCAGACGCAACTTCTGCTTCTTTATGCGAACCTCTTCTATCTGCTCCTGATCGGTCAGATGAGATTTGGCTTCGAGCGCTTCCAGTTGTTTATGAAGCTGGGAATGCTCGGCAGCTAGAGTACGAAACTCCTCGCTGCTCGCCATCAGATGCGCTTTCAATTCTTCTTGCGTGTTAGTCTCCATCAAACACTCTCCTCTGTGGTTTGTTGAGATCCACGCCGAGTCTGATTGATAGGATTAGTCGGGCTCGGTGGGTCGTAATCATCATGCGTTCGAGGCAGCCGGTCACCGACGGCCGACTGCTGCACCATGACAATATCATGAAAAAAACGTCATGACAATAGCCGCTTCAGGGGGGTCGGAATAATATTCTGGTCGCCGGCCCGTGGCTCGGAACCCGAGACCTTCATACAACTTGATCGCGGCCTGGTTCGATTCGCGGACCTCTAAAAACCTGATCCCTCGACAGTTAGCGATCTCGGCGTCGAGCATTCGCCGGGCGATACCGTGACGCCGGTTGGCTGGGTCCACGGCGATATTTAAGATTTCGCGTTCCCCTGGCGTGATCTCACGGCAAGTCAGGAAACCTACAACTTGACCCGCGGCGAGGGCGACCGTGCACTCATAGTTGAGATAGCTGGCGGGTTCCCACGAAGAGGCGCCCTGGATCGCGGAGATGGCGGGGAGATCGGCCGCGGTCGCGCGGCGTAGCGTTATGGGATCGCGAAGCAACTCGCGGAAGAGCTGCCGCTGCTTCCATCCGATCGCGCGCCAGTCGAAATTCTGTTCCGCGTGAAGACGGCCGGTGCCGGCGATTCTAGCCCTGGTGGCGTCGTCTTCCAGCAGGTTGGCGATTCCGGCGGCAAAATCCTGCGGGGTGTCGCCGATCCAGATGTCGACTCCGTGAGTCAAGCCTAGACCGGCGCAGCCAGAGGTCGTGGAAACCACGGCACGGTTCATCGCCAGCGCTTCCAAGACCTTCACATTGGTCCCCGCCGATTCGAGTGTCGGAACTACTACCAGATTCGTTTCAACATAGAGCGGGCGAACGTCGGCGACGAATTCGAGAATGCGGATGTTTGCAAAGGAAGGCGGAAGAGTGCCGGTGTGATGAGTCCAGTGAAACCAGGGGTCGGGGCCTGCGACGACGGTTAATTGCAACGCGGGCGCGAGGGGCAGAATCTGGCCGATCAGGAATAGAAAAGCCTCGATATTCGGAAAATGGCGGAAGGAGCCGATAAATAGGACGCGGCGGCCAGGAAGCTCGGGTTCGGGGTGAAAGCGCGCGAGATCGACGCCGTTTTCGATAACGCGCGCGGATTCCAGGTTCAAAAGATCCCGATCTTTGGCCGACATCACGACTACTCGGTGGAATTTTCGAGTGATTCGACGCTCGAAGCGTTCCCAGCGCCACCAATCCCACCAGGAACCTAGCGTTCGGCGGCGGGCGTGGACCTGGGCGTAGAGATCGAACGTCAGGTCGTGCTCCACTAAAATATCGCCGCCATACCTTGCCAGGTAGGTGTACTCCACTTGAAGTAAATCGGTCTGACGCCCATTGATGAGACGCTGCATGGCAGGGGACCGGTACTCTTCCACTTCGGGCGGCAGGAGCGTAGACCAGCGAGGCTCACGATAACGCGGCTTAGGGACCAAGTACAGAGTGGTAACCAGATCAAGCACTGGAGTGACGTTGGATTCGGAGTCTTCAGAGAACGCGTAAAGGAAGATGTCAAACTCGCGCGCGATTTCTCTTATAAGATTGAACATCCGTACAGCGCCGCCGTGGGAGAGCGGGTACGGGAAATACGGGGTCAGAATCGCGACGGAGCGGCGCTTCGGATTGCGAGGACGGCCTTGAATCTCGCGATGCGTGTCCGGCCGCACGGTCTTATCACGCCTCCACGGGCAGAGCCAGCGCGGCCGCAGGAAAATCCGGTCGAGCGAGACGCCTCTCAGGAATAGCCAGGAAGCGAGATTCAGTTTCAGGTGATGGCGTTCCAGCCGGGAGTTATAGGCGAGAAGCTTGGCCGGCGCGAGCAGGAAGGCCGCGCGGCGGAGCGGCCGGTATTTCGAATCGCCGTCGAAGAGCACCGGCGCGAGGCCAATCCGGTAACGTCGAAAGCGACTTCGCAGCTCGTTCCAGGATTCGCCCGGATGGGCTTCAAAGTGACGGCGTGACGGCTCCAGTTGGCGAATTTCTTCGGACATTTTGCGCGCTAGAGTTTCCTCGCCTGAAAGGAAGGTAACGACGAGGGCATCGGCTTCTTTTCCGAGCAGCGCAAATAACCACGACTTTATCCGTTCCTTCAGCGGCATGTGGCCCGAAGGATGAACACACCGAGCAGAGGCAGCGCGGCCATGCTGTAACACACGGCCGTGAAGCCGACGTGATCCACCACGGTTCCGATCGCAAAGGAAAACACGGTCTGCATCAGGCCGTAGGCGAAGGTCAGAGCGGCTACCCCGAACGCGGCTCGCGCAGGCCCGAACATGTCGATGGGCATCGCATAGAGATTGGTGGTGACGCAGATGGCCCAAAACGAGCTCACGCTGATGGCAGTGGTGGCCAGGATCACGTTCGGCATGAACGGAATCGCGACGGTCGCCAGCAGAGACGCTATGGCGCAGAGCCAGCAAACCCGCATGCGGGCGGCGAGCACCGCCACGCCATTGCGAATCCAGTGAAACGCGAGCCAGCCGCCGAAAAATCCGCCTACCATCGCCACGATGGGCGGAATCCACGCGTAGTGCGCATTAGCTTGTTCCTGCGTCAGGTGCCACTGTTCGACGAAATAAAGAGTGGTCCAGTTGGTCCAAAGCGTGTAGAGCGACATGATGAAGACGGTCGAGATCATCAATCCCCACAGCCGCTTGTCGGCCAGCAGCTCAACGATGGGGACTTTGGATCTCACCGTTCGCGTTGGATGAGCCGGAACTTGTTTCGCCGTGAATAGCCACAGAGGAACCCAGATCAAGCCGAGAGCGCCGCAAAAAACAAACGTCGCGCGCCATCCATAATGGGGCGCGATGGCGGCGACGATCAGCGGCGCTGCGGTGAGGCCCAGGCTGATCCCGATCTGATTGAACGCCGTTCCGAAGGCGAGCTCGCGTGGCTCCAAATAAATGGCGTTCGCTTTCCCAAACGCGGGAATTCCCGCCGCTTCAGCGATTCCCAAAACCGTGCGCGAGGCGAGCAAAGATCGAAAACTGTGAGTCAGGCCGGTAGCCGCGCCTGCCAGCGACCACACCAGCACGGCGATGCTGGCGCCGGCGTTCAGACCCACGCGATCGATGAACAAACCAGCCAGCGGCGCGATGGCGGCGTAGAGGATCGAAAATACCGAGACGACCTTGCCGTAATCCTGATTCGTGAGATGAAATTCCAGTTTCAACGCGGGCGCGACCGCTGCCAGCAGCGACCGGTCCAGGTAATTCAACATGGAAGAAAAGAGAAAGATGCTGATGGCGATCCAACGCAGCGGGATTCGAGGCATCAAGGGAAATCTACCATGGCGATGTCGCCCACTGCGTTGAGCTTCGCATCGGCCTTCACGGTATAGATAACTCGAATCTTACGCACCGGCTTCTGGATGCCACAAGAGAACTTCAATCCGTCGTTGCCATGGACGCTAAGATGATTCGGGTCGCGAATCAGCAGGCGAATCGCGCCGCCGCCATCGATATTGATGCCCAGGCGCATGATTCCGCCAGCCAGGCAATCGACGCGCGTAAGCGATCCGGACAATTTTTCGCCGGGGGGATCCTCCCACCAGGTCTCGGGCTCCTCACCTGGCTTCATCCCGCCGAGCTGCTTATTCACGGCAGCCTCAGCGGCGTGAACCTCGGCCGCCGCGGCATCTTTGACGCGCTGAAGATCGGCGGCCCTTTCGTCGGAAATGCGCTTCTTCTCGGCGGCTTCATACGCGGCGCGGCGGGTGTCGAGATCCAGACGAACCTGCTTGATGCGGGCGCGGTCGGCTTCGTTGGGCGCGGACTTCATCGCGGCGGACCAGGACTTATCGGCGTCGACAAAGAGATTGGCTTCGGTCTGCGCCTCGGCCAGCGCCTGCCAGTAGGCGGAGTTGCGCGGTTCGAGTTTGGCCGCCATTTTCAGGTCGGCGATCTTGGCGGCAGGCTCGGTTTCGAACGCGGCTAACCGCTCATGCGGCTCGCCCCAGCGAGGATTCGCTTTCGCGGCGAGCTCCATTGCGGGACGATTGTTTTTCGCAAGAAGTCCGCGCGCGCTGTCCGGCGGAAAATTCTTGCCACCCGCGGTAAGCTCGGCGAACAGCGCGTCCACGGCTTCCTTGTCGACGTGTTTTTCAATGAAATCGAGATTGGGATTTAAGGGCTCGCCCGAAACCGATGCCGCTTCGAACTTGCCGGCTTTGACATAGGCGTCCACTTGCTCGTCGAGCTTGGCGGTGTCAATCCGAAGGCGTTGCGCGTGGCGAGCAGCAGGTCGCCGCCGCCTTGCAGGTTGTTCAGATAGACGCGAACCTTGCCGCTGAAATCGGGGTTCGTGGCCAGGAGCTGCATTTTCGCCCAGGCATGCAAACGGTCCGGCGGAAGCTCCCCGGCGGGCAGCGGCGCGCCGAGCATCACCTTAGGGCCATTGGTCTTGATGGTGGAAAAAAGATCGCAGAGCGCGGTCTCGATCGACTCCGGCATGCGGCCGGCGTTCTGGTCGATCAACGCGCGGGTCAGCGCACGAAGCCAGTCGCGCGGCATTGGGGTATCGGAGGTCCAGGCGCTGAGCATCGCGGAGCCGCCGTCGATAAACGGCTGCTTGAGCGCGTGCGGACCGTATTCCTTGGTGCTCGAAAATAGAACGACGTGAATCGGCCAGATGGTTTCGAGCTGACTCTGTTGCGGCCCTCCGACGCCGAGGCTATCCTTGCCGAGCATCACCCCGAGGACGTGGCGGAGCTGCTCCATTTCATTAAGTCGGTCGCGCGCGGACT
>CAVPKR010000027.1:0-11299 GCA_963705675.1 Terriglobia bacterium | reverse complement strand
AGGGGCTCCCGGAATTCGCCACCAAGGAGCGCAACCTCACGGATACCGACGTGGTGCTCTGGTTCACCTTCGGCACCAACCGCGTCGCCCGCCCCCGAGGACTGGCCGGTCAGGCTTGAAGGATCGGGGCGTGCCGGTGAAGATGATCGTGTACAAGGGATTCGGCCACGGGATCACCAAGCCGAAACAGCAGCACGCGGTGATGGACCACAACTACGAATGGTTCAGCCAGTGGATCTGGGGCGAGACGGCTCCGCGCCGGCGGCCACGGCTACGGCGGCTCCGGCCGCTCGTCAATAACGCTGCGGCTACTTTTCGGCGTAATATCCATCGCGGGCCTGAACGACCAGGTCCTTACGCTTCACCGTGACCGCGAGCTTGCGATAGCCGGGACCCTCACTCTTCCCGGGCGTATAGCCGAGACTATACTGGCCGCGCAGCTCTTCCTGAATCTGGCGGAAAATCCCGTCGATCGAGAGCTTCTTCCCGTCGAAAAATCCGCCGCCGGTTTCCTTCGAAAGCTGCTCCAGAACCTTTCTTCCGTCGCCGTGCTGCTGCATCGGAGGACGGCCCATGCCTCCGCGCCTGCCCATCCCGCGTCCTCCAAACCCTCCCATCGGCGAACTCTCCTGGCCGGTAAACAGAATCGAGTACACCAGAGTATTCGTCCGCTGCGCGGATGCGATCGCATCACTCAACGTCACCCTACTTGCATTGTCGACCCCGTCGGTCAGCACGATCAGCGCCTTGCGCCCCACCTGCTTCTTCATCATTTCATCGGACGCCAGCAGCACGGCATCGTACAGAGAAGTGCCTCCGTGCGGCCGGGGCGTCCCGGGTCCTGATCCCGCCGGTTCAATTGGCGGGGCGATGCGACGGCCAACTGCGATAGTGCGTTCTGCAACAGTTTGCGCGACGGTGTCAGATCCTGCAACAACTCGACTTCCGCTTCGAAATGGATGATGAAGGCCTGATCCTTGTCTTCACGCAGCACTTGGTCGAAGAATTTATAGCTCGCCATTTTCTCCTGGTCGAGCACGGTCCTCTGGCTGGGACTGGTATCCACCAGCAGGCCTAGAGTCAGAGGCAAGTCCGATTCCTTGGAGAAAAACTTGATGGTTTGGGGCCGGCCGTCTTCTTCAATCGCAAAGTCGTCTTGGCTGAGGTCGCGAATCAGCAACCCCTTCTTGTCATGCACTGTGGCGAACACATTCACCACGTTGACGTCGGTGGTGATCTTCTCTTGGGCAAACAGGAACATTCCCGTCGTCAGGCACAAAAACAGTTTCTTCGTGTAAGTCATATCGATACATCCCGGACGTTTCCATCCTAATCGGGTTTACTCAGCCCGCAGAGCGATGGTTGGATCAATCCGCATGGCGCGGCGGGCAGGGAAGTAGCTGGCGGCCACGGCGACCGCGGCAAACAGGGCCGCGCTCCCCGCAAAGGTCAACGGATCGGTCGCGCTGGTCTGATACAGCAAGCTGGCCATTACCCGAGTCAGCGCGACCGATCCCGCGAGTCCAATCGCAATTCCAGTCACCGTGAGTGAGAGGCCCCCTCCGATCACCAAGCGGAAAATATCGGCGCGCGCCGCGCCCAGCGCGATGCGAATCCCCAACTCCGCGGTCCTTTGCGCCACCGAATAGGCAATCACGCCATAAATTCCAATCACCGCGAGAATAAACGCGGTCGCCGAGAAGACGCCCAACAGAAACATGATGAATTTCGGCTGGGCGCTGGCGGATTCCAGCAGTTCCCCAGCGCTCATCACGCGGGTCAGCGGCTCATCGGGATCGACGGCGGCAATCTCCCGCCGGACCGCCGAAATAATGCTGTGCGGATCGACCAAGGTGCGCGCGCTCAACGAGACATACGTCGAAACCAGCTGCGGCAGCGGCAGATAAACCTCGGCGCCGGGAGCCGACGCGAGGCCGGCATTCTTCACATCGCCAAGGACGCCCACCACCTCGAACGGATTCGGCAGATTCCCGACCCAGACCCTTTTCCCGATGGGATTTTCATTCGCCCAGAAGGTCCGCACCGCAACCTGGTTCAACATCGCCACCAGGGGAGCCTGCGCGTCGTCATGAGCCGTGAATCCGCGGCCCGCGAGCAAGGGGACCTCCAGCGTCTTCGAATAGTCCGGACTCAACTGCTGGATGTAAATGATCGGTCGCTTGCCGAGCGGCACCACAGCTTGGCCTTCGAACAAGACCGGAGTCTGATGGGTCGGCTCCGCGGGCAGGGCGGTTGAAAGCGCAACCGACTGAACTCCGGGGATGTTCCGCACCCGTTCGATCACGCGATCGTAAAACGCGATTAACTGCTCGCCCTTGGAATATTTCGCGGGCGGCAAAGTAATGGTCAAGGTCAAGAGATTCTCCGGCACAAACCCGGGGCTGGCGCTTCGCAACCGAATGAAACTTCGGATCAGCAAGCCCGACCCCACCAGCAACACCATCGACAGCGCTACCTGGGCCACCACCAGCACGCTGCGCGCCCGGCTCTTTCTCCGATTTCCCGCGGTCCCGCGTCCCTCATCGCGCAGCATCGAATTGAGATCCGGTTTCGAAAGCTGAAGCGATGGAGTCAGGCCGAACAAGACTCCACTGGCGATCGAAATCAACAGTGTAAATACTAATACCCGCGCGTCCATTTGCACGGTGGCGATTTGTGGAAATGTTTCCGCGCTCAAAGTAGTTAGAAATCGCGTCCCGAGCTGCCCGATGACGATGCCCGCCACTCCGCTGCACATCGAAAGCAACAGGCTCTCGGTCAGCAACTGGCGGATCAACATCGCGCGCGGCGCGCCCAGGGCGGTCCGCACCGCGAACTCCTTCTTTCGCCCCAATGCCCGAGCCAGCAACAGGCTGGCTACATTCGCGCACGCGATCAACAGCACGAAGCCCACGGCCGCCGAAAGAATCAGCAGTGTGGGACGGATATTCATCACGAATTGGTCCTGCAAGCTTCCGACGTTCATATCCAGATCGAGCGTCGAATCGTAAGCGCCCGGAAAATCATGGCGGTATTGCTGATAGAGCACGGTCATCTCGGCCTGCGCCTCGGCCGCCGCCGATCCGGGAGGCAGCGGCTGATGCCGTGGAAATAAGGCCCGCCTGCGTTGACGCGCGCCGGCGTGACGTAGCTCAAATCGAAGACGCGGGTCGCCCACAGATCGACGTTGAGACCCACCAAAGGAAAATTAAATCTGGGAGGCACGACGCCGATAATCGTGTAAACATCGGCATTCAGCGCCAGCGTTTGGCCGATGGCATGAGGATCGCGCGCAAATTTCCGCGTCCAGAATTCATCGCTGATCATCACCACCTGGGGTGAGCTGCGCTGATCCTCTTCGCGTAAGAATGTCCGGCCGGTGACGGGCCGGACTCCCAGCAGGTCGAAAAAATTCCAGGAAACGCGGGCGGATACCACCTGCTCTGCGTCGCCGCGTCCGGTCAAGCTGAAGTTTTCAAACGTGCATGCCGCGATGTCCGTAAACGACCGCTGATGTTCCTTCAGAAACGTGAAAAAAGGATAGGAAACCATGCCGCCCAAGCCAGGCCGGTCTTTGGGGAGATCCTCCGATCACCACCAGGCGATCGGGATCGGCAAAGGCCAGGGGGCGCAGCAGCAGCGCGTTCGCCACGGTGAAAATCGCGGTATTGGCGCCGATTCCCAATCCAAGGGTTAGGATGGCGACCAGCGCAAACCCAGGACTTTTCGCCATTCTGCGAAGGGCGTGACGAAGGTCGGCGAGCATGTCGATTCAGACGCTCCGAAAACCAGGATCGGGTACAGCCGAGGTTTTAACAGGCATCCCAGTTCAGCATATCGTAAGGTAAAACAATGCGTGTTCTGATTGCGGATAAATTCGAATCATCCGGACTTGAAGGCTTGAAAGCGGCCGGTTGCGAGGTTTCTAACCAGCCGGGGATTAAAGACGAAGCACTGGTAAAGGCGGCTGCGGAATTTCTACCCGATGTCCTGATCGTCCGCTCGACTACGGTCTCTGAAGCGCTGCTGGCCGCCGCGCCGCTGAAGCTGGTGGTGAGGGCCGGGGCGGGCTACAACACCATTGATGTAGCGGCGGCTTCCCGGCGTGGAATTTATATTTCGAATTGCCCTGGAAAGAATTCGGTGGCGGTCGCGGAGCTTGCCTTCGGATTGATTCTCGCGCTGGACCGCAGAATTCCTGACAACGTGATCGCGCTGCGGCAGGGGCAATGGAACAAAGCCGGATTTTCCAAAGCCCGCGGTCTGTTCGGCAGGACGCTGGGGTTGATCGGCGTGGGACAAATCGGGCGGGAGATGATTCCGCGGGCACGGGCGTTCGGAATGCACGTGATCGCGTGGAGCCGCAGTCTGACGAGCGAGATCGCGGAGCAGCTTGGCATCGAGCGTAAGAATTCGCCGGCTGAGGTGGCCGAGGCTGCCGATGTCATCAGCGTTCACGTGGCTTTGAACCAGCAAACTCGCGGACTGATGAACTCCGAGTTTTTCGCCGCGATGCGAAAGAATTCGTATTTCGTCAACACGTCGCGCGCCGAAGTGGTCGACCAGGATGCGCTGGCCGCCGCGATCCACGAAAAAGGCATTCGCGCCGCGCTGGACGTGTTTGCAAATGAACCCTCGGGAGGCACAGGCGCGTTCTCCGACCCGATCGCCAACGAAGTTTACGGCACGCATCACATCGGCGCGTCCACGGAGCAGGCGCAGGAAGCCATCGCGGCGGAGACGGTGAGGATCGTCCGGACGTTCAAAGAGACCGGCAACGTTCCGAATGTTGTAAACCTGGCCAAGTCGACTCCGGTGACGTGCACGCTGGTGGTGCGGCATTTGGATCGGCCGGGAGTGCTGGCAGCCGTGCTCGACGGGATCAGCGCGGCGCGGATCAACGTTCAGGAGATGGAAAACATCGTTTTTGAAGGCGCGGAAGCCGCGGTCGCGCGCATCAACCTGGAAGCCGCGCCTTCGGCCGATTTACTCGCCCGCCTGGGCGCGGAAAATCCGAATATTCTGGAGCTCAGCCTGATTAGTAGGTGCTGATTAAATGCTGGATCTTCAAAGCGCGCCGGCCGCTGACCTGCACGATTTCTCCGTCGTATTTCAGCTTGCCGTTCACCATCAGATCCAGCGGACGCGTGTCCGGATAATCGAACAACAGAACGTCGCCTTCTTTTAAATCCAGCAGTTCCGGAACCGCGAGCTTCGGGCCCTGCAAGCGGGCGTCCAGATGGACGATGGACGGGCGGATCAGGCGGAGAACGCGGGTGTGTTCTTCGTCGGTGGCCTGGGTCTTTCGAATGGTGCGATGCTGATCGAATTTCTGGCGCAGCATCTTGACGATGATGGAGGGAATCCCCAGGTTCATCATGCCGGATGTCTCGCCGATGCGAATCTCAATACTGATGGAAACCACGGCTTCGTTTTGGGCCAGGATCTGGAGCAGTTGTGGCTCGGTCTCATGCGTCTCGATGGTGAAATCGATGGCGGCGACCGCCAGCCACGCCGTGCGCAGGTCAGCCAGAATCACGCGCATCAGGCCGTCGAGGATGCTTTGCTCAATGTCGGTGATTTCGCGATTGATCTTGCCGGAGGTCTTCCCGGACCCGCCGAGCAGCATTTCGAGAATGGGGAACACCAGCGACGGATTGATTTCGATCACGGCGCTGCCGTCGTAGGGCTTCATCGCGAGCGCGATCAGGGTGGTGGGGGAGGGCAGTGACTGCGTAAACTCCATGAACGAGAGCTGTTCCACGGAAATCAGGTTGACGATGACGTAAGAACGCAGATACGCGGAAAGGCTGGCAGACATGCTGCGCGCGAAATTCTCATGCAGAAGGTGGATGGTGCGAAGCTGATCCTTCGCGATGCGGTCCGTGCGGCGAAAATCGTAACTCTGTGCTTTACTGGCGTCCTCCTCCTTGCCTGCGTCGCGCGACTCCTTCAGGGCGTTGTCGATCTCCTGTTGGGTGAGGACTCGATCCATAGTTCTACTTCGGCCGAACGGGGCGGGGAGTTCACTCGGATTGTTCTTAACCGCAGGCCTAATGCGGGAGAACGATCATTTCGGTGGTGATGTCGGCGTTCACGTCGATGGTGTTGCGGAGTTGCAGCGTCGAGGAATCGTAGACTTCGATCTGGTAACCGGCGGCGTAAATATACAGGTCTTTACCGGTGCTGGACGCGGCGAAACTGAAGCGGGCGCGGCCGTCGAATTCGGATTTGCGAACCAGCTTGTTGGTGGTCAGGTCGAACACCCAGAACTCGCTGCGCTTGTTGCCTCCGGTGCCGTTGGTGGCGACGGTGTAACCGGTTTTCCCGTCGGGCGAGACATGCAGGCCCATCATTCCGGCGGTGGTGGGGCCGATGGCGTTGAACTCGAAGGTGCGCTGGTTCAGATCGAAGCGCGCGATGCCGAAAATCTGGCGATGGACGATGGGATCGACCGAGTTCGATACGGTCACCAGCTCATTGGGTTTCTGAAGCGCGTCGATTTCCTGGCCCATTCCGACGGTGGCCATCCCGGCGCCTTCGGGGCGCAGCAGGTCGATCTTGTCCACCAGTTTGAAATTCGAGGTGTCGAAAACCAGCACGTCGTTGCGCATCAGATATAAGAATTTCCCGTCTGGCGAGACGTGCATGTTCGCGTTCACGCGGCCCATGCGCTGGGCTTGAATTTCCTCCTTCGGAAAATCGTAAGTGCGGACGATTTTCTTTTGCGCCAGGTCGACGACGGCGAATTTGATCGGGCTGATCTCGAAGCGGTCGATTTTCTTCTCGACCACCTCGATTACCAGGTAAATCAACTTGCCCTCCGGGTCGGGCGCCCAGGAGTTGAAACGCGTCACCTTATTGCCCTCGTCGAGGACGAACGAGTTGGTCACTTTACGAGTGGCCACGTCGATCACTTCGATGCCGTTATGATCGACGGTCCAGGCATAGATGGTCTTGTGATCGCGCGAAAGCTGGACCCCGTGGGCGATTCCGGTGGCGAGATGAATATGGTCGACCACCTTCTGGGTCTTCTCGTCGACCACCTGAATCTGATTGGGCCAACTGCCAAGGAACAGAGTGCCTTGCGCGATGGCTCCGGAAGTTAGCAATAAAGAAAGCAGGAATGATTTCATCGGGCGACCTCGGGCTGGTCCCAGCGGACATATAAAGGAATAGCGACGATCAGGTAGGACTTGGCGGTCAACGGTTTTCCATCCTTGCCTTGGGCTTCCTTCGCTGAGGCGACCACCCAGACATCTCCATAGTTGTTGCGGCTGAAGCGGCGCTTCGGATTCGGTCCTTCAGTCGACGGCGTGAAGAAACCGGTTGGGCTGAGAGTGCCGACGAACGACTTATCGTCGTCTCCATAGACGTCGTAGAACTCTTCCACCGACCAGGTGGCTTCGACGGGGCCGAGTTCGATGTCGTCGGCAGTGTTCGGCTTGTCGTCGGGGCCGCGATTATAGGCGACGGCCTCGAACTGCTGAAAGCCCTTTTTGAAATCGGTACCGCCCAGGCGTGCGATGGCGGTGTCGGGCGTCACCCGGATATAGTCGATGCGATCGTAGACGGCGATCGCATTAGGCGCGACCGATCTGCGGACCGACACGTCGCGCTTGCCGGGAATTGCCTTGGCGTCGACGTCGACCTCGACGGTGACTTGCTGCGGGGTCTGATCGACAATGCGCTTCACGGCGACGCCGGTGCCGAAATCGATGTCGGCGGCGGTCAGCTTCGCAAAGTTGTCGCCGAGGATTTTCACTCGCTGCGCGGTTGAAGCGGTCTTAAGCATTGGCCGGTCTATGCCGAGTACCGTGACGCCGTCGCCCGCGCGCTGGAGTTTTACGTCGTAGCCGAACTCGTCGTAGGCTCCCCAGAACCAGCGGCCTTCCATCTCGGATTGATCGGGCGAGACCCACATCACTTCGCGAAGCTCGGAGGGAATGCCGCCGGAGTTGGCGGGTGACGGATCGGTTGAATTTTTCGCATTGGATCGCCCGCGCCAGGCATATCCCGTGAAGACCGACGACTTTCCGGAGCGGGTCACGGTGACGCCGTCTTTCAGATAAGTCAGCTTTACGTTGGTGGTGAACTCGTCATCGGATGCGCCGGGCTCAATCTGCATTTCGCCAACGACTTTCCCACGGCCCAACTGATAGCCGCTGATCAACCAACGGCCGGAGAGCTTGGGCGCTCGCATCCTGGCCCGCCAGGCCGCCCATTCGGGAGTATCGAGAGAATAGTCCTTCGAGAGGAAGTCGACGGCTTGATCGGACGCGGGTTTGGCTTCGGGTGCGGGCGTACCGTTGGCTGCGCCTCCCCGGGCCCCACGGCCGCCGCCTGCGGCTGCGCCTCCGCCTCCACCTCCGCGAAAGGATTGCTCGGCTACGGTGAAATAGCCGCGATGCATGGCTACCAGGAGATTCCACTCGTCTTTCGACCGGTGCCAGGACTCGGCGCGGCCCAGAGGATGGCAGGATGCGCAGGCTTGGCGCACGGTGTCGTCGGGAATTTTCTCGTCGACTATGCGACGCTCCGGAATATACATGACGGGCCGCGCTTCATCGGGAGCGAGTCCATGATCGGTGGAAAGGCTTTTCACGATGGCTCGCGCTTCTTCGGGCTTAAGGGTAAGGCCGTTGAGACGGATCATGCGCTTGATGGCTTCTTCCCAGCCTTCGGGCGTCGTGCGTTCCCAAGAAATCCGCGTAAGGTTGCCTTTCGCGTCGGCGTGATGGCAACCGCCGCATTTCTCGATCACGAGTTTATCGGTGACGGGAATGCCTTCTTCAGGAGGAGTTTGGGCGCCTCGGTTACCGCCTCCACGTTGGGCGAGCAGGGGTAACGACAGAGTGAGCAGGAGTAGAGTCTTCATGGTGCTCGATCAACCAAGATAACAAAGCTGACGGTTCTCTTTTTCCCGCGGTATAAACTGCTTCTTCCGGTCGCGGCTCATTTAATCGTCGAAAGCCTTGATGCGCTCGGCGGCCCGGGCTTGGATTTTCTGATACAAGCTGTTGCCGTGGGAATCGATGGCGACGATCAGCGGGCCGAAGTTTTTCACTCGAAATTTCCAGAGACATTCGGGCATCAGATCCTCCCACCAGACCTGTTCGATCTCCTCGATCTGCACCGTAGCAAGCGCGGCTGCGCCTCCAACGATCGCGAGATAAACCGCGCCCAGACGCTGCATCGCGTCGACGCTACCCTGCAAGAGGCCGGCCTTGCCGACGATCGCGCGGACACCGTAAGTCTCAAAGAGACCGGGAGCGAAACGATCCATGCGGGTGCTGGTGGTGGTGCCGATCGACAATTTTTCGTAGGTGCCGTCGGGGCGCTTGCGGACGCCGGGAGCGGTGTGGAGGCAGACCGAGCCAGTCAGGTCGGCGGGCGGCGCGATGCCTTCGTCGAAGATGCGGATCTGGGTCGCGTCGCGCAGGCCGAACATCGTGCCGTCGATGGAAACTGTGTCTTCGAGCGCGAGGCCGCGCACGTCAGCTCCGGTCAGCGGAGTGGTCAGGTTATGATGCATACGCGATAATCCCTTTCGCCGAGATGATGGCCGAGGCGCGCTCGCCTCGCCAGCACTGGATGTTGACGGCCACCGGATTCTGGCTGATATGAGTGTGCGCCCATTCGACGTGGACGGCGAGTGCTGTGGTCGCGCCTCCCAGGCCTTGGGGACCGATGCCGGTCTGATTGATTTGATCGAGAAGCTCGCGTTCGAGGGCGGCTACATCGGAGTCGGGATTGCTGGTGCCGATGTGCCGGAAGGTGCTGGCGTCCTTGGCGAGCTGCATGGCCAGGTCCGAGGTCCGCCGATGCCGATACCGACGATCATCGGAGGACAGGGGCGCGCGCCTGAATCGAAGATGCATTGCAGGACGAATTTCTTCACGCCTTTGCGGCCTTCCGCGGGAACCAGCATCTTGAGAAAGCTCATATTCTAACCCGGAGCCTTTGGGGGCCATGACGATTTCGATTTGATTCGAGTTCGAGAAGGCCAGCTTGATTACCGGAATGCCGTGGCCGGTGTTGGTCCCGGTGTGCTTGCGGGTTAGGGGATGGACCGTGTTCGAGCGCAGGGGATATTCGGCGGTGGCGCGTTCGCAGCCTTTTCGCAGGCGCTGCTCGAGTTCCGGCACATCGACCGGCAGGCCGATGGTCACTTTAAAAACCGGCAGTCCGGTATCCTGGCAGACCAGCGTGCTCTGCGAATCGGCGGTGTCGATATTTTCAAGGATCCGGTGAACATCACTTGCTCCGCGGTCGAGTCGCCTGCGTCGTGCTCGCTGGTGCGAGCCTGGGCTAAGGCGGCGCGGACATCTCGCGGGATGTCTTTTAGCGCCTCGAATGTAGAGGTCGCGGGCGGCGGTTTCTATGGCGTCGTAAATAGTCATGGTGCGAGTCGGGTAAATTGGACCGGTTCAGTTGCGGGTTCGCGTTCGGGGCGAGGATGATATTCCGTAGCCAAGCCGGGTCCGCGCCGGGAAATCTTCGCGGAAATGGGCGCCCCGGCTCTCAGTGCGCAGGAGCGCGGACTGGGCCACTAGCATGCCGGTGACGATCAGGTTTTGCAAGTCGAGGGCGGCGTTGAAGGCGGGATCCGTGTCGCCGATCGCAGACTTTGCCGGCTAACTCGTCGAGTTCAGATAGCGCGCACTTCAAATCGCGCCCGCTGCGCACCACCCCGACCTTTTCCCACATCAGATCTTTCAATTCTTTGCGCAACGCGAAGGGACTGGGGCCATTGGCTCTGCGGTTGAGTTCGACGGTGGGAACCGCGCGTGGAGTTTCGCGGGTGAGGACGTAATCGGCCATGGCGTCGCCGCTCGGCCTCCGTCGACGATAGAATCGGCAACGCCGTTTCCGCCTAATCGATTCGCGCCGTGGACCCCGCCCGCGTCCTCACCGGCAGCGAACAGGCCTTCGAGATTGGTGCGGCAATCGAGGTCAATGCGGATTCCGCCCATCTGATAATGCGCGCTGGGCGAGACTTCTACGCGATCGTGAACCAGGTCGAAGCCATAATCGGCGCAGCGCTCCACCATGCCGGGGAAATTCGTCGTGATGAATTTCGAGCCGGTCCATCATGAGCGGTTTGTCAACTTCGTGACCACGGCGCCGCTCAAGGGACTCGGTGCAGATGTTGACCTTGTCCGGCGCGTAGTGGCCGATGATGCGGAAGCGCTGGATTTGCTTGACCGGGCACTACAGAACCCGCACGGCGGGGATCTCAAGAGCAGCGCTATCAAGTTTGACAATGTACAACTTGATAATCAGGCACCATCCGGAA
>CAVPKR010000026.1:0-10502 GCA_963705675.1 Terriglobia bacterium | reverse complement strand
TGGCAATCCCGCGACCAGCGCCGCAGCAGGATGCGCCTCGTGAACCGGCTTGGCGGGACAAGCTCATAAAAATTCGCGAAAGACCTGGGCTGACCCCGTTTTCCCATCTCTATAATCCGTATCGCTGGAATCTCCGGTACAAAGCGCTTCGGCTCCGACCCAGGGCATTCGCCGCATGGCTCACATTTCCGTTGTATCGAGCCAGTGCCTTCTTGATCAGGAACGCCTCTACGTCTTCGAGACTCATATCTTCCAGCCGCAGCGAGCTTTGCGACCCCGACCGCAGCGCCAGATCCGCCTGACGCACTGAGCTTTCCTGCGCCATCAATACCGCGCGCTCAATCACGTCGTTCAGCTGCGAACATTCCCCTGCCATGGACTTTCCAGCAGCCCCTGCATCGCCGCCGGATCGAATCCCTGTAGATTTTTAGATACCGGCGCGCGTCGTTCCCAGGAAATGCGTCACCAATAGCGGAATATCCTCGCGCCTTTCGCGGCGGAGGCAGATGAATCTCGATCGTATTCAGGCGGAACAAGAGATCCTGCCGGAACCTCCCGCCGGCCACTTCTTCCGGCAGATTCGCGTTGGTCGCCGAGATCACCCGCGCGTCCACCCTCCGGGTCTTTGACGATCCCACCCGCTCCATCTCCCCGATCTCCAGCACCCTCAGCAGTTTCGCTTGCAGATTCATGGGCACATTGGCGATCTCGTCCAGGAATAGCGTCCCTCCGTCGGCCAGCTCGAACCGCCCCACGCGATCCATCTTCGCGTCCGTGAACGCGCCCTTCACGTGGCCGAACAGCTCGCTCTCGAAAACTCCTTCGGCCAGCCCGCCCGCGTTCACCGTGACCATCGGGCGATTTGCCCGCACCGACACTGCATGCAGCGTCCGTGCGACCACTTCTTTTCCAGTGCCCGGCTCTCCTGTGATCAGCACATTCGCGTCCGACGGGCCTACCCGAGCGATCAGTTGCAGCACCGGCTGCATCGCGGGGGATTCCGCGATCATCGACGGCCGTCCCTCCGTCCGCAGCAGCCGATTCTCGGCTTCCAGTCTTTGGCCCCGCCGCAGGGCCGCGCTCAGCTCCGCCTGCGTCCGTATGATGGTCATCAGACGGGCGTTATCCCACGGCTTTTGATGAAATCCCGAGCCCCCCGCCGCATCGCCTCCACTGCCAGATCGACGCTGCCCCACGCCGTCATCACCACCACCGGGACCA
Source organism: Terriglobia bacterium (assembly GCA_963705675.1). Taxonomy (GTDB): domain Bacteria; phylum Acidobacteriota; class Terriglobia; order Bryobacterales; family Bryobacteraceae; genus Palsa-187. The sequence continues at coordinate 9,281 of CAVPKR010000026.1, read as the reverse complement.
TCGCATCGATGGCCTGAATCCGCGACAGCGTGTCCAGACCCTCCTGGCCCGACGTCGTATCCCGCGTGTAATTCAAATCCATGAGGACCACGTCGAAATCGCGAGTCTCCAGCGCCGCCAGAATTCCGGCTGGAGATGTGGCGGATTCAATCTCGAACCCTTGCCCCTTCAGCAGCAGCCGGAGCGCCTCCAGCACATCCGGTTGGTCGTCGGCGATAAGCACCCGCTCGTCGCCCGGGCTCTTCATGCTGCTGTCTCCATAACTGTGACTCGATTGTATCGAAGTGCGCGAGCATCCCTGAGGCCGTTCCCAAACCACAGTGAACAAGCCACTTCGGGAACCTCTTGATGTCCGTTAATGGGATTTGCTGTTCATACTAGAATGGATCATGTTTGGAGCATCCATCCGCCCCAACGTGGACCTGCGCATTCTGGAGGAGCGCCACGCGGGCATTCTTTTCGCTCTGATCGAGGAAAATCGCGACCATCTCCGCGGCCTTCCCTTTGTCGAAGCCACCCACTCCGAGGATGATTCGCTCAGCTTCATCCGCTCATCGCTCGATCAATTCGCCCGCAACGAGGGCTTCGCGGCGGGGGTGTGGAAGGACGGCAGCATGATCGGGGTCATCGGCACGCTGAAGATCGATTGGCTAAATCGCAAAGTGGAGATCGGCTATTGGATCGCCCGCGCGTTTCAAGGCCACGGAATCATGACCGACGCCGCACGGGGCGTCGTGAATCACGCCTTTGTGGAATGGGATCTGCATCGAGTAGAGATCCAGTGCGATACGCACAACGTGAAAAGCTCCGCGATCGCGCGGCGTTTAGGCTTTGTACTCGAAGGCACTCGCCGTCAGGCGCATCTGGTCCAAGGCCAATTCGTAGATCTTCAAGTCTACGGAATGCTCAAACAGGACTGGAAAAGTTAGTCGTTCACGTCGACGTTTTCCACAAAACAACTGTGGAATGCTCGATCGAGCACTTCCTGGTTCAGCGCCATCGGTCTCCGCTCGAAATTCAAAATGTCGATCGCATGCGTGATGACGTCGCGCGGGTGGCAGCGTCGAAACCGCTTGTCCCCTTGGATATAGTGCCGCTGCACGAATTCCTCAACCACCCCATCGACGAAATCCAGATCGCGCGATTCCGCGAATCGCTTGAAGATCTGAATAAACTCCGGCGCCTTCGGACTTCGTAGAAACATCTTGTACTGGATGCGCCGCAGAAACGCCTCATCACCCAGTCCATCCGGCCGCAAGTTGGTCGAGAATATCAAGAACGCCTCGAACGGCACGGTCATTTTGCCGCCTGCCGAAACGATAGATAATCGATGTGGCGTTCCATCGGGACAATCCAGCGATTCAAAATCTCCGCCGGAGTTGCCTTCTGCCGCCCAAAGTCATCGATCAGGTAAATCCCGTTGTTCGCCTTCAATTGGAACGGGGCATCGTAGACCTTCGAGTGCCGGTTGTAGCTTAAATCGAGCATCTCCAGGGTCAACTCACCGCCCGTAATAATGAACGGCCGCCGGCACTTGAACCAGCGCCCGTCATGCGCCAGTTGCGTCGCGAACGCCGAAAGCTCCATCTCTTCCTCTTCGATCTTCTGGTGATAAATAGGATCGAAAAGCTGGATAATATTCCCCTGGCATTCGAGAGCATATGGCATGTAAATCGGCTCGCTTTCGACCCGAAATAGAGATTCTGCCAGCGCCGTCTTGCCATTTCCGGGCTGCCCGTAAATCAGAAACGACTTGCTCGCATTAACCGCCGGCCCGATTTGAGCCAGAATGTCGGCCTCGACGACCAGATGCCGGAACGCCTTCACCAGCAATTCCGGACTCAGCCAGTTATCTTTCAGCTTCTGGAGCCGCACCACCTCCGCATACTGATACAGCGGCACCGGAGCGGGACCGGCATACTGATTATTGTCGAGATATTCGCGCGCCAGGTTGCGACCCGCTTCGGTCAGCGCGAACACGCCCGAAATATTGCCCATCCCGAGCGACTTCTTCACGGCCACGAAGTGCTGCCGCTTCATGATCTCCATCATTTCGTCGATCAGGCTGAACTTGAACCCCAGCAGGCTGGCGATTTCGCGCCCAACGACTTCGCCGCGGAAATACAGATACTTCAGAATCAGTTGCTCGATGATGGCCGGCGCAATGCCGGTTTCATCGATCGTCTCCGGCACAGGCGGCACGACGGCCGGGGCTACTTGGGCTTCAATCGGATCAAGAACAGCGCTCATCTTGTTATTAGTCCTGAGAAAGTCAGCCCGCACTCTCCGGTTGAGGGCAACTATTTAAGGACATCGGCAGCGCCGCGCCGATCCTGCATGCTATCGGTTCAACTTAGTACGTGCGGAAGCAACGTACTGTCATCGGATTAGTCCCAAAAAAGAAGCCGATGCGAGAAGGGCTCCAATCATAGCGTCCGCGGCGGGTCAATATAACCGCACTCCGCGCCGGCCCGGCTCCCGGAACATATGCACTGTGTCGACAAACCGCACTTTCCGCGACCCGTAGGTCATCACCAGCGTGTGCGTCCTGCATCCATCTCCGAAGAACCGCACCCCGTGCAGCAGCGCGCCCTCCGTCACCCCCGACGCCGCGAAGATAATCTGCTGACCCGGCGCCAGATCGCGAGCCGTATAAATCCGTTTAGGATCGCGAATCCCCATCTTCTCGACCCGCTCCTCCAACTCCTTGGTGTCCACCTTCAGCCGAGCCACCATTTCACCCGACAGGCACCGCAACGCCGCCGCCGTGATCACTCCTTCCGGAGCGCCGCCGGTACCGAACACCGCATCCACGCCCGCTCCTCGAACCGCCGCCGCGATCCCAGCCGATAGATCGCCATCCGGAATCAGCCGGATCCGCGCGCCCGATGCGCGGATTTGCGTAATCAGCTCCTCATGACGAGGCCGGTCGAGCACCATGATGACCAGATCGCGCACCTGCCGGTCGAGACAATGTGCGATGGCCTTCAGGTTATATTTCACCGGCGCATCGATATCCAAAGCATCGCGGCACGCCGGTCCCGCAATGATCTTTTCCATATAGCAATCGGGCGCGTGCAGCAGCCCGCCGGGTTCCGACGCAGCCAGTACTGCGATGGAATTGGCCGTCCCCATCGCGCACAGGTTCGTGCCTTCCAGCGGATCGACGGCGATGTCCACCTGCGGATACTGAACGCCCGGCGGCGCCGTCGCGCCCACTTTCTCGCCTATATACAGCATGGGAGCCTCATCGCGCTCGCCTTCGCCAATGACGATGTTTCCCGCGATCTGGACTTCCTCAAACGCCCGCCGCATCGCCTGCACGGCGGCCTGATCGGACCCAGAGCGATCGCCCTGGCCCATCGTGCGGGCCGCCGAAATAGCCGCTTCTTCGACGACATGAACCAGGTCGCCTGCCAAATCGCGTTCCAGTGAGTTTTCAGGTGCTACATGGGTAGGTGCGGTCACGCCGCCAGTTTATCACTAGCGGCGGCCCTCCTTCGGGGGTTAGATCGCGCGCACGTCCACGCTCACCGGCCGCGAACCGACCGGGATCATGGTGCGCACCGAAACGGGGGAAACGGTCTTGCTTGGGTCCACCAGCAAGACCGCCATGTCGCCCGATTTCCGGTTCAACACGAGTGCGTATTGATCGTCGGGGGTCACTTTGATGAAGCCCGGATCTCCGCCCACAGGGACCAGACCAACGAATTTCTTCGTGACGGCGCTTAAGATCATCACATTGCCGGATTGAGGGCTGGCAACGAACAGGAAAGACGCCGATGCCGCCATGGACTGCGGGGCGTGTCCGGCGAGCACTGTCTGGTCGACTTCCGGCGTGTGATACGGAAACACGACTACGACTCCGTCCAACCCTTCGCCGGTGACGAACAACTGGCCGCCGTCCTGATTGAAGCACAGATTGTCGGGTCGAACGGCCACCGGCAGATTCGTGATCAGCCGCGAACTGGCTACGTCGAACAACGACAGGACTCGCGCGGCGCGATCGGCCCCGATTAGCGTTTGACCGTCGGATAGAAACCTGACGGCGCCGAAATCGCCATTGCCGAGCGGCGCGCCGAGGTTTCGCCGCGCCAGTTCGACCAGGCGCAGGCTGGACCCGCCACTTATCCCGGCGAATTTGCCATTGGGGGCGACCGCCATGTCCACAGGGGCGTCCGGCAGCGCGATGCGCCAGTCCACGTTGAAGGAATCGAGCGAAACCCGTACCAAGGATTGCGGGTCCTTAGCCAGAATGTACAAAGCGCCAGCGTGGGCGTCGAGATGCATGACGATGGCGGTGGAGGCCACTGTCACCTTCCGCTTGAAGACCAGGCGATCGGCTTGAATTTCATGCACGGTCCCGTTGTCGGGGGTCAAGCAGTAAATCGATGGGCGGAAAATGGCGGTTACTACCTGGCTCGGCGACCCGTCGAGGGGGATATGCCGTGCCACGGCCATGGCCTCCAGGTCGACTGCGGCCACGGCTTGGCCGTCCTGGTTCGCCACGAACGCGTAGCCGCGATAACCACCCGTGGCGCGGGTGCCGCAAGCAGCTGCGAAAGGGATGGCCAAAATGGATCGGCGGGAGATCAAGTCTTAAGTCTACCTTACTGAAAATAAAACAGAACGTTGTCCCTGACTAGCACCTGTGGTACCTTCAGTAGGATGGCGTGGGACATCCCGGCCTGCGTCCTTCTCAGCAGAACATTTTTATATGAATTTGCGGTCGTTGTTCAGTCTTTTTTCGTCCGATCTTGCCATCGATTTAGGCACTGCGAACACCCTTGTTTTTGCAAAAGGCAAAGGAATTGTGGTCAATGAGCCCTCCATCGTCGCGATCAACAAAACGAATGGTGAAGTAGAAGCGGTGGGCCGGGAAGCCAAGGAAATGCTGGGGCGCACGCCCGGGAATATCGTCGCGATCCGGCCCATGAAAGACGGCGTCATTGCCGATTTCAAGGTCACCGAGCGCATGCTCAACTACTTCATTCAGAAGGCCCACGGGCGCAAGATGCTGGTGCATCCGAGGATCATTATCGGCGTGCCGAGCGAGATTACGCAGGTGGAAAAACGGGCTGTCATCGATTCCGCGTATCATGCCAAGGCGAGCGAAGTATATCTGGTGGAGCAGGCCATGGTGGCGGCTATCGGCGCGGGTCTGCCGATTACGGAGCCGTCGGGTAACATGGTGGTCGATATCGGCGGCGGGACCACGGACGTCGCGGTGATTTCGCTGAGCGGCATTGTGTATTCCCGGTCAGTACGCGTGGCCGGCAACGAGATGGACGACGCCATCATGCAGTACATGAAGCGCAAGTATAATCTGCTGATCGGCGAGACTACGGCCGAAAAGGTGAAAATGCAGATCGGCTCGGCTTTCACGCTGGAGAAGCCGCTGACCATGGAAATCAAAGGGCGTAACCTGATTGAAGGCGTGCCCAAGACTATTACTGTCGACGACAGCGAAATCCGGGAGGCGCTCTCGGAGTGTGTGGCAACCATCATGAACGCGATCCGCGTCGCGCTGGAGCGTACGCCGCCGGAATTGTCGGCCGACATCAGCGACCGCGGCATTGTCCTGACGGGCGGGGGCGCACTGCTGAAAAATCTGGATAAGCGCATCCGCACCGAAACCGGCTTGCCGGTATCGATCGCCGAGGACCCTTTGGCCTCGGTAGTTTTGGGAACCGGGAAGATGTTGACCGAGTTCAAACTATTACGACGCATCGCAATCGAATAAGGCAGTTTGCAGGATGGAGTTTCTCCTAAACCGCTATCGCAACCTTACGGTACTGCTGGTGGCGATTCTTCTGCAACTGGTGCTGCTGGCCTACCAAGTCAAGGGAAACGGCGAAGTGCGGCTGATCCGCGTTTGGGCGGTCACGGCCGTAACTCCCTTGGCGCGCGTGCTCGAGACCGGGCGTAGCGGGGCGTCCCATTTCTTCAGCGATTACTTCGGGCTGCTGGGCGTGCGCCAGGAGAATCAGCGCATCAAGCGCGATCTGGATCGCATCCAGATGGAGAATCAGTATCTAAGGACCGAGCTGGATACCGCGGATCGCGCGCAGGCGCTGGCGATTTTCCAATCGCATTCGCCGTCAAAGACGGTGGCCGCTCACATCATCGGGAACACGACGGGATCGGGTGCCAAGGAAGTGATGGTGGACCGCGGCTCGACTAGCGGCGTCGAAAAGGGGATGGCGGTTATTACCCCGGCTGGAATTGTCGGAAAAGTGGTGGACGTATATCCCGTGTCCAGTTTCGTGCTGCTGGTTACGGACCCGTCCTTTGCCGCGGGCGTCATTTCGCAGAAGAACCGGGTGCACGGGACGCTGAAGGGGCAGGGCGGCACGAAGGTGATGATCGACTACATCCAGAACGAGGAGAATGTCGACCAGGGGGAATGGTTTTACACGTCGGGGGACGACGGCATTTTCCCGAAAGGCCTGCCGGCCGGTGAAGTCGCGTCGGTGCATACGGGCAAATCGCAACGTGAGATTTACGTAACTCCCAGTGGTTTCGCGAACGGCCTGGAAGAAGTGCTGATCGTCATCGAAGGCGTCCACATGGCGATTCCGGGAGTGCCGGCGCCGAATCAGCCGGTTCATCTGCTGGCGCCGCCTCCGCCGGATCCCAGCACGACGCCGGCGGTGCCGGTGCAGACGGGGCCGCTTTCCGATGCGGATCGGGTAGTGGATAAATATCGCCAGATCGGCGCTGCCGAGAATCACGTCTATGGCGAGCGCGGAACTGGCGCGCCCAACTATAACGTCAATCTGGAACAGAAGACGGATCAGAAATCCGGCGATCCGGCCAAGCCGCCGCCCAAACAACAGGATCGATGACCGAGTTCACACAGGAGTTCACGGAGCCGCGCAAGAAGGATCGCGTCTCAAAGTTTAACGTCGGGTCGATGATCGGGATTCCGCTGGCGGCGATCCTGTTTCAGGTGTATGTCCCGCAGTTCATCAAGTATCTCGGCTATCTGGAACTGCCGCTACTGGTGACGGTTTACTTCGCGCTGATGCGGCGGTCGCCGATCGCGGGAGTTTTGTTCGGCGCGGGAGTGGGGCTGGCGCAGGATTCGCTTTCCACGCATCCTTTAGGAATGTTCGGAATCGTGAAGACTTTGGTGGGCTATTTCGCCGCGTCGGTCAGCCAGCGCTTTGACGTCGAAAATCCGATCGTGCGCGGCGTCCTGGCCTTCTTCTTCTTTTTTTTCCACGGTTTTTTCTACTGGGTGCTGGCGCGGGCGTTGCTCGGCGAGGCGCTGGACTTCGATCCTCAGCAGACTTTGGTTTTGGCGATGCTGAACGCAGCCGTCGCCGTCCCGCTGTTTCACATATTGGATAAGCTCAAGATTACTGGTTAAACATCTGTGCTAACGCCCGTCGAACCCGAACATCAGCGCCTGGAAGCGCCGTCGCGCATCTTCAAAGACGATACGCGCTTCGCGTTGGGGCGCATCGCAGTGTTTCAGTATATGACGGTGGTGGTTTTTCTGCTCCTGATCTCGGGATTTTGGATTTTGCAGGTCCGCGATCATGAGGCCAATAGCGAGCTGGCGGAGCGCAATCGCATCAAGACCGTGCCGTTGCTGGCTCCGCGCGGGAAAATTCTCGACCGGGACGGGCGCGTGATTGTCGACAGCCATTCCGCTTTCACGGTGATGCTGACGCGGGAAAATTTGAAGCTTGAACACATTGATGCCATCGCGACCGGGCTGCATTTGGATGCGGAAGAGATTCGCGCCAAGCTTAAGCGCTTCAATTCGCGGCCCAAGTATGTGCCGATGATGATCAAGCAGGAGCTCACTTCCGGGGAGCTGTCTTTTGTCGAATCGCATAGCGATCCTGAAACCTTCCCGGAGCTGCTGCTGATTCAGAACCAGCGGCGGCTGTATCCGCGCAACGGCTTGGCCGCCCATGCGATCGGCTACGTCGGCGAGGTGAGCGAACAGGAGCTGAATACCGCGGAGTTCGCGAAATACTCGCAAGGCGACTTAATCGGGAAATTCGGCCTGGAGCGGCAGTATAACGACATTCTGATGGGGGTGGACGGACAGAAGCGCCAGGTAGTAGATAGCTCCGGCCGGGAGCGCCAGGTGCTGGAGGATAAGGAGCCCACACCGGGCAACAATCTTCAATTAACGTTGGATCTGGATCTGCAGGCGGTGGCCGAGTTGGCGATGGACGGGAAGCGCGGGGCGGTGGTGGCGCTGGATCCACGGACCGGCGAAGTGCTGGCGATGGTGAGCCGGCCGACGTTCGATCCGAACCTGTTTACCACTCGCATTCGCGCCGAGGATTGGAAGGGCATCACGAACGATCCCAACGATCCGCTGTTGAATCGGGCGATTCAGGCGCAGTTCGCGCCGGGGTCGACGTTCAAACCGTTCGTGACCATCGCGGCGCTGGAATCGGGGACCATCGATCCGAATTTTTCAGTGCGGTGCGGCGGCGGCGCCACTTTCTACGGGCACTTTTACCGCTGCGACGTGACGCATGGCCCGCTGGACCTGCATGGAGCGATCGTCCATTCCTGCGACACGTATTTTTACACTGTCGGCAACATGCTGGGGATCGACAAGATGGCCGAGTACGCACAGATAGCAGGGCTCGGGAAGAAAACTGGTATAGACCTGCCGAATGAAAATGAGGGGCTGATCCCGTCCACCAAGTGGAAACTTCGCACGCAGCGCGAAAAGTGGTATGCGGGGGAGACTATCTCGGCCGCAATCGGGCAGGGCGCGGTGCTGGTAACGCCGATCCAGTTGGCGGTGGCGATCGGTGGGCTGGCGAACGGAGGGGTCTGGTACAAGCCGCACATGGTGAAACTGGCGGCCCAGCCGGAACCGGTTCGCCGGGCGGACTTCCGGCAGGAGAATATCGCGACGGTGGTTTCAGGGATGTATGGCGTCGTCAACGAAGGCGGGACGGGATCGTCGGCGCAGGTGGCCGGACTGGAGATTTGCGGGAAGACGGGCACGGCGCAACGCATTTCACTGGCGCTGGCCAAATCCGGCAAGGCGGGGGGCGATCTGGCGAAAGAGAACGGCTGGTTCGTGGGCTTCGCGCCGCGGCAGAATCCTGAGATCGTGGTGGTCGCGCTGTTTGAAGCGAGCGGACACGGCTATGCGGCGGCGCCGATCGTCCGCGATGTGATCAAGTCTTATTTCGATAAGAAGGCTCGGATGGGGATACCGAAGGCTCCACAGTTGGCGCTGTTTCAGCGGCCTGGGCGATAATCCATAACAAAACCTAAAGAATCCACGTAGG
>CAVPKR010000025.1:0-42880 GCA_963705675.1 Terriglobia bacterium | reverse complement strand
GCGAAACTCTACTTGCGCCGGGACGCTCGAATAGAATTTCTGCACGCGCTCCAGTTTGGATTTGTCTTCGCCATCGAAATCGTAGCGGCTGGATTCGATCACCAGTACCGTTCCGGGCGTCGGATCAGCCAGGTATGCGGAGAGTTCGGCGGGTTCGGCGCCCGCATCGCCCCGCGGCAGGGCGGCTTCGGCCGAGGCAAGCCAGACCACTCGTTTGGAGGAAAACAGCGACATCGATCGCGCGTCGTCGAGCGCCGAGGCTAACGGGACCTGATCCAGGTCATGACGTGTGAAGCCACTTTCCCGATCTTCGGGCGGAAGGGACGCGTCGATCAGGGCACGCCGGGCACGTTCACGTTGATACGGTTCCGGGCCCAGGAATAAGTATGCAGGAGCTGGTCCCTGCTTCTGCAAACGGTCGAAAAACTGTTCTGGCGTCATCAGAAATTCGAAAGAATGGAGCTTACCACCAACTGGGCGACGGACTTCGCGACGCGGTCGAGCGCGGCGTCGCTTTCCTCGAAATACTGCAATTCGTTGGCGCTGATTTCATACCGCTCGCGCGCGTCGATCGAAGGACGATTGAACAGGACCTTGCCGGTGGCGCGCTCCACCAGCTCGATTTTGAGATAGACGTGAATGTCGGCGGCGGTGGCACGGCTGGTGATGGGGTCGATCACGGTTGCGCCTGCAATGTAATTAATCACGGTGCCGTGCAGAACCGCATCGGCCGTGTTGGGATCCGACACGATGTGATAACGTGTGCGCGAGATGAACTCGCGAGCCATGGCTTCAGCGAGCCGGTCGGTGAGCTTGTAGCGGGTGGTCGCGTTGCTGAAGGCCGGAATGCAGATGGTCTGGACGGTCTTGGGCATGGTGTCGGCGTGGCCGGACACTTTATAGCCGCACCCGGCGAGGACCATCGCTGCCAGGAAAACGCCGGCCGCCTTCATCGATCCTCCCATGCCACCGATACAGCATTGTCCGCGGCCAGGCGAAGATTATCGGCTGCCATCCAAAACCAACATGCGCGGGTGCAGTTGGGATCCTGCGCGATCGCCCCGACGCTCAGGCCCTCCGCTGACGCCACGCCCACGTTGTTAGGAGGCTCATCCGCGCGCACATCCAGGCCTGCATCGGTCAGCGATCGCGAAATCGCGTCGACGCCTGGATTTTCCTCGAATTCGATCCATATCGAGAAGCTGTGGCCGTGAAATACCGGTGCCTGAATCAGGCGCAGGGACGGCATCGGAATGGAAGGATACGCGGCAAGCAGAGAGGCCAGGTGACGCTCCAGACGCTGTTCGATCAATTCGAGAGACTCCAAGGCTTCCTCTCCGTAACGGGCCAGAAGATTGAAGGCAGATTGCGCGTCGTACACATCGGTCTTGAGTTTCTGAAACGACAGGACGGCGATGGTTTGCTGCCGCAGCTCATCCAGGCCGCGCTGGCCTTGTTCGCTGGCGGGTTCGAAGACGTGCACCATGGCGCGCCGGATGGTGGAGAGGCGCGAAAGTGGAGCCAGCAGCATGGCGACCGCGATCGCGGCTGGATGGGCGATCACCTGAATCGCGGATGAACCGGGATGCGATGCTTCGGCGGTGGGAGCGCGCAAGCGGGCGTTAGGCTGATCTTCGAGTGCGCCGGTCAGGTCGATCAGCATGGGGCCGCTGGCAGGATTCAGCTTCAGCGTGCGGCGGCTGGAGGCGGGCGACCCGGCGAGAAACGCCACTCGCGAACCCTCCAGGCTTTCAGCGGCCAGGGGCATCATCACCACTGCCTCTTCGCCTTCTTCCACTGCGAGCGCGGGGTCGGTCAGGATGGTGGCGCCGGCGGTGGCGGCTGAAATCAACTGGACGCGCGGCGGGGGAGAGGATTCGCTCAATCGCTCCAAAATTTCCCGGGCGAGCAAACTATCGCCGCCCACTACGGCGACCATTTCCTTATCCAACCTGATGCTCCGGTTCCCGAGGCGCAGGCTTAAACCGGCGTCGAACAATGCCGCCGATGCGAATCAAAATACCGCTGGCCACGTAAATGACCGTCGTCGCCAGCAACACGGGCTGGGAGAAATTCCAAATGAGATAAATCAGGCTGCCCAGCAGCACAAACATCAACGGCGAGCGCGGGCGAGTCAGGTTGAGATCTTTAAAGCTGGGATATCGCCACGTGCTGACCATCAGGAACGCCAGCAACCCGACCAGCGCCAGCCACGCCAGTGAAAGAATCCACCAGGATAAAAGCACGCCATAACAGGCATAAACGATGGCGGCTAGAACTGCTGCGGCGGCAGGAATCGGAAGGCCGACGAAGTATTTCCGCTCCGGGCGTCCGGGATTTTTCGGCACGGGATTCTTCTGGACATTGAAGCGAGCGAGGCGCATCGCGCCGCACAACAAATATAAAAATGCGAGGAAATATCCGGCTCGATGCAGGTATTCGAACGGGATTCCGGGGACGGGTTGAACAAAATTCACTCCCCAGGCGAAAGCGAGGGCGGCGGGCGCGATGCCGAACGCGATTACGTCGGCGAGCGAATCCATCTCACGCCCGAAATCGCTGACCGTATTGGTCATGCGCGCAATGCGTCCATCGAGTCCGTCGAAGAAGACGGCTGCCCCGATTGCCATGGCGGCAAATCGGAATTGAATCGCGGCGGCGGCGGGATCGAGCGTCGCGAGCATCGACCCTTGAAATACCGCCAGCAGCGCGTAAAAACCCAGAAAAACATTGGCCGCCGTGAACAGAGTGGGCAGGGCGTAGGCTGCGCGGCGAGGCGCGCGATCGGGAGAGCGGGGGTCTACGAGCCGGTCGCGCAGGGTCACGAATTTTTCCTCCGGGCAATGATGCTGGATCCGGCGGAAACGCGTTCGCCGGGCCGCACGGCTACCTCCCATTCGGGTCCCAGAAATACATCGACGCGCGAACCGAATTTGATCAGACCGATCCGCTCGCCCTTGTCGAGGATGTCGCCGGGACGCTTATAACAAACGATGCGCCGGGCGATCAGCCCCGCGATCTGAGTGAAAACCACGCGCGCGCCGTCGCCATCGACGGTGATGATGTTCTGTTCATTCGAATGACTGGCGGCTTCTTTGCTCGCGACCAGGAATTCGCCCTTTTTGTATGTAACGCAAGCCACGCGGCCGGCGATGGGAGTCCGGTTCACGTGAACATCGAAGATGTTGAGGAAAATACTGATCCGGTTCGCGCCGGCGGCATCCGGAACCACAGCGACCACTTTTCCGTCGGCGGGCGCCACGGCGACAGGCCCTTGAGGAATCTCGCGGTTCGGGTCGCGGAAGAAGTACAAACAGAATGCGGCCAGAATGTAGAAAGGGATGGCAAACGGCCAGGATGCGAAATAAGTGACGACGGCCCCCCCGGCGATGCATCCGAGCGCGTAATAGATTCCGTAAGCGACCAAGCAATTCTATTGTCGCATTCCGCGAAACGCCAGCACCGCGTTCAATCCGCCGAAGGCGAAAGAGTTGGACAACGCATACTCGACCGCTGCCGCGCGGGGCGTGTTCGGAACCACGTCGAGGTCGCAGGCCGGGTCCAGCTCGACGAAATTCGCGGTGGGCGGAATGATGCCTTCATGCAGGGCTAGCAATGTCGCGACGGCTTCGATCGCTCCGGCGGCGCCTAACGCGTGGCCGTGCATAGATTTGGTCGAACTGACCAGCAGTTTGCTGGCGTGAGGTCCGAAGACCGCCCGGATTGCCTCGACTTCGGTGGGATCGTTCGAAGGAGTGCCTGTGCCGTGCGCGTTGACATATCCGATGGCTTCGGGCTCGACGCCGGTATCGCGCAAGGCCGCTCGCATGGCTCGCGCGGCGCCATGGGAAGACGGCTGAGTGATGTGATGCGCGTCAGACGACATGCCGAAACCCGCGATTTCCCCCCACACGCGGGCTCCGCGAGCCTGGGCGCGTTCCAGTGGCTCCAGGACCAGCATGGCCGCGCCTTCGCCTAGAATCAAGCCTTTGCGGCCGAGCGAAAACGGGCGGCAGGTGTCGGGCGAAACCACTCGCATGGCTTCCCATGCTTTCAGCAATCCCAGCGAGAACGGAGCCTCGCTACCGCCCGCGATCGCGACTTCCGCGGTGCCGTTGCGGACCATCCAGAAGGCTTGTCCGATGGCGTGATTCGACGAAGAACACGCTGTCGAAATGGTGTAAACCGGGCCGGTGATTCCGTATTCCAGGGAAATGCGGCTGGCGCCGGCGTTCGCCATGGCTTTGGGAATCGAAAGGGGCGGGAAGCGCGTGTTCTTCTCGGAATACAGCCCGCGGAAGCCTTCATCCTCGGTCGATTTGCCGCCTACGCAGGAGCCTGTTACCACGGCCGATGCTTCGCGAAGTGCATTGTCAAACTTTATTCCCGCGCCGGCCACGGCTTCCCTTGCGGCGATCAGTGCGAACTGCGCGAAGCGATCCAGCAGGCTCACTTCTTTATCGTCCATGTAATCGGAGGACCGGTAATCCAGGACCTCCGCGCCATTGGGGAATCGAACCGAGTCCGCGGGTACCAGCGTCATCGGGCGAATGGATGAATGGCCCGCGCGGATGGATTCCCAGAACTCCGGGCGGGATTTTCCGGACGCGGAAACGACGCCGATGCCGGTGACGGCTACGCGTCGCGTCATTTTTCCTGTTTCGCGGCGAGCAGCTTTTCGATTCCGCCGACCATTTCTCGAACCGACTTGATCTGGCGCGCCGCATCGTCTGGAATATCGACGTCGAACTCAGTTTCGAGCGCGAACAGAATATTGATGCCGTCAAGCGAGTCGATCTTCAGCGCCTCAAACGTGCTGTCGATGGTGATGGTCTCGACCGGAATGTGCTGCGCCTTGGCGATGGTTCGCGCGACGCGGTCCATTATAGGTTCTATATCTTCGGGCATAGGATCTGACTGACAGTTTCGAACTCGAATCCACGCTCCTTTAGCGCAGGAATCACGGTGTCTACGGCTTGGATGGTATCGCGGATATCGGGGGCAGGCTCGATAGCGCGGCCGTCGTGCAGGCACAGTATGGCGCCATTCGCGGCGCTGCGAATCAGGCGGCGGACGACGCGTGCCGCGGGCAGGCGCCAATCGAGCGCGATGACGGTCCACATGACGCCGAGCAGATTTAGGCGCCGCTGGGCAGTTCTCAAGCCGGGCCATCGGACGCCGTAGGGAGCGCGGAACAATCCCGGGACGGCTCCTGTGATCTGGCGGATCGATTCCTGGGCCGTCGCAAGCTCGCGTTGAATAAACGCGGGCGATTTGAAATTTAATCGGGGGTGCGAATCCGTATGATTGCCGATTTCGTGGCCGGCCTCGGCGACCGCGCGGGCAACCTCCGGGCAGCGGCGCACGTTGGCTCCGCACATGAAAAATGTGGCGCGAACTCCATGCCGCGCGAGGACCTCGAGGAGCGCCGGAGTGGATTCGCTGGGTCCATCGTCGAAGGTCAATGAAAGCACGGGGCGGGAGCGGTCGCCGTGGTACACCGAGGGGCCGAAGATCGCCGACGATCGTCCGCGGACCGCGTACGCCATGGACCCGGCAGTGGCCAAGACTCCAGCAGCGGCGGCACCCATCATCGTCCTCTTATACCAGATCGTAGTATTCGCGATAATCGATCGGCACGTCTAGAAGGAACGGAGCGCGAGTCATCAAGGCGCGTTCCACGGATTCGCGAGCATCGGCGATGGTGGATGCGCGCTTCGATGCGATCCCGAAGGCCTGCGCGATGGCGGCGAAATCGGGAGGAGAAAAATCCACGCCGTAGGGAGCGATTCCGCGGCGCTCTTCACTCACGCGAATCAGGCTGAGGCTGCGGTCTGAAAGGACGACGATAATGACGGGCAATCCAAGTTCCTGGATCAGCGCAAGGTCGTGGATCATCATGAGCATCCCGCCGTCCCCGACCACGGCCAGCACGGGTTTATCGGGATGCGCCAATTGGGCCGCAATTGCGGCGGGAACCCCGAATCCCATGGCGGAGAGTCCGTTCGACATGAAGAATGTTCCCGGCTGATAGGAGCGCCAGAATTGTCCCATGGCGAGCTTGTGGGAGCCTACGTCGCAGGTGGCGATTCCATCGCGCGGGAAAACGGCGCGTAGTTCTTCGATCAGTCTCAACGGCGACATTCCCTGCGCGGGTGTGCGCCGGATCGCGGCGCGGCGCTGGTCCAGTTGTTCGACGGGCCAAGGCTTGGGTTGCGGGCTCAACTGATCTAGAAGGCTTGCGATATTGCCGACGGCTTCAAGCGGATGGTAGTCTCCCTCAGCCATTGAAGCCGAATCGATGGATAGAATTTCGATGTTCGCGAACCAGCTCTTGTCGCACTCTACGGGGTCGAAGCCGATCGCTAGGACGACGTCGGCAGTCTGAATAGTCTCGACGATGTCGCGATCAATCGCCATTCCAGACGCCACACCGAGGAACAGCGGATGGTCTTCGGGTAGGATGCCTTTGACTTTAGGAGTCACCAGGAACGGGCATTGCAGGCGGTCGATCAGGGCTTGAATGGCAGGGGCCATGATCGGGGTCGCGCCCAGGCCGATCAGAACGAGAGGTTGCTTCGCTGATGCCAGTCTTTTTGCGATTTCGGCATGCGCAAACTCCGCTGAAATCATTTCCTTTAGCTCCCGGCGGTTCGACTCGAGCAAGCTCGACAATCGATCTGAGCCGGAGGTAGGGAATTGCTCTGTATCACACGGCTTGATCGCGACGTCGCTGGCCAGAGAAATATGAATCGGACCGGGGCGCGGGGCTTCGGCTAGGTCCATCGCCCCACGAACCAGGGCCGCGGTGTCGCCGGCGCCAATGGCTATCGACGCCTTCGTAATGGGTGAGAAGAGAGCTTCCAGCGGGAGCCGCTGATGAGTCATGGTGCCGATGGCCGCATCGGGAATCTGCGCGGTGATGGCCAATAAGGGCGCTCGATCGAGATGCGCGTGGGCCACGCCGGTCACCAGATTGGTCGCACCTGGCCCCAGCGTGGATGCGCACACACCCGCGATCCCTGTGATTTGCCCGGTGACTTGCGCCATCCATGCGGCACTGGCCTCATGGCCGGTCAGCAGGAACCGGATACCCGAGCGGCGGCAGGCGTCTAGAAACGCCACGATCTCGCCGCCGGGCAGTCCGAAGACGTATTGGACCCCACGATCGGCGAGCGTTCTGGCGATCACTTCAGCGTGAGTAGGCACGTTACCGGACGGACGCCACGATTCGCTGGATCATTCCATCTACCGCAGGCCCGTTGGCATGCCAGTGCCAGACCAGCACAATGTCGTGATCCGGATCGATCCAGACTATATTTCCGCCATTGCCTACCGCGGCGAAACTCGAGGCGGGCCCGCTGGGCCATTGCTTCTGCTGCGTATTCAGCCACCACAGAAAGCCGTAATCGGGACCGTGAGCGGAAGGCGTGGTCGCATCCTTGATCCATTGCGCCGAGACGAGCTGTTTGCCTTCCCAGTTGCCATGGTTGAGAATCAACAAGCCGAAGCGCGCCAGATCCTGCGAGTTGATCCACAAACCTCCGCCCCAGCGCGTGCCGCCGCTGACCGATTCGACGGGCTTCCCGTTGATGTCGACGGTCGATTTGGCGCCATATCCTTGCCATTTCCAATCCTTCGACGCGCCGATCTTGTCCATGATGTTTTCCTTCAACACGGCGGGCAGGCCCGTGCCGAACACGCGCGCCAGCGAAAGCGCCAAGCGATTGATGCGGACATCGTTGTACTCGTAAAACGTGCCGGGATCGTGAATCTCGCGCGGTTTTCTTTCTCCCGCGCCGAATTCTTCATGTCCGACGAAGTTCGCATTCTTGCCCCACAGCTCGCCTTCCCACTCACTTTCCTGCTGGAGGTGATTTTTCCAGGTAATCTTCGCGTTGTGAGGAGAATCGTAACCGCCGTCATGAATATACTCCGCGAGACGGTCGTCTACGCTGCGAATCAATCCTTTCGCGAACGCGAGTGACGCGGTGGTAGATAGGAAGCTCTTCGCGACGCTGTACACCGGATCGTTGGTCTTGGTGTCGCCGAATTCCGCGACGATGTAGCCGTGGCGTAAAATCACGCCGTTAGTCGCGGCACGCTGCGCGGGCAGGGCGCCCAACACTCTGCCGAATACGCGCACCTGGTCTTTCTCGAAATCCCACTTGGAGCCGTGAGCCTCAGCCCAGTCGACGGCTTCCTTCAATTTCTCCGGATCCAGGCCGGCTTCGGCGGGCGATTTATGTTTCCACGACCCGGCAACGGGAAAATAAGTCTGCGCGGCCAGCGTACACGCCAGCAAAGGCAGCGCTAACAGAAAACGCAGAAAACTGCGGTTAAGGGAGGTCCCGTATGCAATCGAGCAGGGCATGCTCAATTCTATCTCCGGGCGCACCTGATGAGATAGGAGCCATAACGGATGCCCCGAGTGTAATCAGGATAAGCAGAGAAATCCGCTGACGCGCCGCCCTTCGAGCACGTGGGTCCAAATCAGACGGGCACGGCCGGAGCGCGCAGGACTCTCATAGGAGACTTCGAGGCCCGGCTCCATTGCCGGGGAGTCGTGGACCACTCGAAAGCCCCTGGCACTGCTCTCCACCAGTTCCCCGTCAATCGTCGACGACGCGGGATTCTCGAAAGAAATCTTCACGCGTCCGCTGGCGATTGACCGGGTGGCTTCCCGCCGGTCTCGATTCTTTCGCCGATCTTCGCTGAAGAGCATGTTTATCCCGCGATCGATACGTTTCGTTCCGCCACCAGGCCGTACGACTTAATCTTGCGCTGCAAGGTGCGTTTGGAAATCCCCAGTTTCGTGGCGGCACTTTGCTGATGTCCTCGCGATTCTCCCAGCGCCTTGGCGATTGCACTGCGTTCGAGCTCCGGCAACGCCGCGAGAGTCTGTAGATCCGATGAAAAAGTATCGAGGGTGAATTCCTCCGGCAAGTCCGCGGGAAGAATCTCATCTCCCGTCGCAAACACTGCCGCGCGAATCACCACATTGCGCAATTCGCGCACGTTCCCGGGCCACGCGTAGGTCCGAAGTAAGGCAGAGACCGCCGGAGCGAATTTCAATTTTGCATTGTGGCCGGCCAGATAAAATTCCGCCAGCGGCAGAATATCTTCCACGCGCTCCCGCAAAGGCGGCACCGAAAGCCGGATTTGGCACAACCGGTGATACAGGTCGGATCGGAAGCGTCCTTCCCGGACGGCGGCTTTCAGGTCCTGGTTCGTGGCGGCGATCAGGCGCACGTCGATCGAAACTTTCCTGATCCCGCCGACGCGGTAATAACTCGACCCGTC
Organism: Terriglobia bacterium; assembly: GCA_963705675.1. Lineage (GTDB taxonomy): Bacteria > Acidobacteriota > Terriglobia > Bryobacterales > Bryobacteraceae > Palsa-187. Next base: position 33,577 of record CAVPKR010000025.1, on the reverse strand, counting down.
GAGCACACGCAGCAGCTTAACCTGCATCCGCAGATCCAGGTCGCCGATCTCATCCAGAAATAGCGTTCCGCGATTCGCGAGCTCGAACAACCCCGGCTTTGAGGAATCGGCTCCGCTGAACGCGCCTTTTTCGTGACCGAACAGCTCGCTTTCGAGCAAATTTTCCGGAAGCGCGGCACAGTTCACGTCGACCCAGGATTGCGATGACCGCATCGAGTAGTGGTGGAGGGCGCGCGCTATGACTTCCTTGCCGGAGCCGCTTTCTCCCTGGATCAGCACCGTCGCGTCCGTGACGGCGACCTTTTCCACCAGGCTGAGCAGGTGCGACATCGCCGGACTGGCGAAGACGGCGGGTGAGCCAATAAACTCGCGGGTTTGGATAGGAAGACTCACTCCTTCGATTATTTGGGTCCGCGGTCTACAGGGTCCATCGGGGCTTCACACTACGCCGCCCGTAAAAACCGCTGTAGCACTTTCGTCCCGTGTGCCGGACCAGCGCCAGAGCCGATAGATAAGGAATGCGCGTGGCCAAACCTGCCGGGAGAATGCTGAAATCGTTCTCGCCTCAGGCTTGATATGCGCGCTACTGGTCCGATTCTCACCCGGTGCCACCGTCGACGAAAGGGAGCTCAACTTCAAGGCTGGGGAAGACAGCCTGTCGGCATTGCGCGCAAAGAAGGCCGATGTGGGCGCGAACTTTGTCCAGTACCTGAAGGGACTGGCACGGGGCGATTTCGGATTCTCAGAGTCGAATATGGCGCCGATCGGGGCGCTGATTGCGGATCGCGCCCTGGCCACGCTTCGGGAACTGGCGATCGGGCTGATAGGCGGGTGGGTGCTCGGGTTCGCGTTTGCGATTCCCGCCGGTCGCCTGAAAAAAGCGCCGGTCTTCGATGCTCTGTCCGCCACTGGCTCCGGATTGCTGCTCAGCCTGCCAGCGGCATTGATCGCATACTTCTGCGTGTTGGCAGGCGCGGCATCCAGCACGGTACTCATACTGGTGCTCGCCCCACGAATCTTTCAATTCTCGAAAAACATTCTGTCCCAGGCCTATGAGGCGTCGCACGTCGAGATGGCGCGAGCCCGCGGCATTACGGAACCCAGGATTTTCTGGACGCACGTGCTGCCTTCCTCAGGCCCCCAAATGATCGCGCTGGCCGCGGCCTCCGTAAGCATCGCGATCGGCGCGGCCATTCCCATCGAGGCGATTTGCGACGTGCCGGGGATCGGGAAGCTGGCGTGGCGGGCCGCCATGGCGCGCGACCTTCCTCTGTTAGTGAACTTGACCATGCTGATCGCGATCGTCATGACCGCGTGTACCGCTCTTTCTGAAATCTTCTCGAGGGACGAGCCATGAAGGTGCTGCGCGTTTCCGCCATCGTCTTTCTAGTGGGTGTTTCCCTGGCCGCGTTGACTCCGGAACTGTGGAGATCGACATCTTATAAGACTCAGTTCCGTGAAGCCCCGGACGCAGCTCCATCGTCACGATTTCCATTGGGAACCGATGCATTAGGCCGGGATCGGCTGGCTCGCCTCGCCTACGGGACCCGAGTGTCGTTGTTTCTGGCTCCTGCGGCCGCGGTCTTTTCATGCGCGGCGGCAGCCCTATTAGGTGGTTTGGCGGGTTGGACCGGTGGATTTGTCGAAGCCGCCATCATTTCCGCCGCGGACCTGTTCCTATCCCTGCCCTGGCTGTTTCTGCTTTTGATTGTCCGCGCAACGCTGCCCTTAAATGTTTCGCCGGTGGCCTCCGTCACGATCACGTTCTCGCTATTGGGCGCGCTGGGATGGGCCGGGCCGCGGCGTGGTGCGCGCGGCAGTGCGAGGAATGAAGGCATCGGACTTCATGTTTATCGCCCAGGCGCAAGGATGCTCGCCGTGGCGATTGTTATGGCGGCACCTGATTCCCAACATCAAGCCCATTCTTCTGGCGCAGTTCTGGATCGCCGTCCCGGTTTACATCCTGGCTGAAACCACGCTGGGCATGCTGGGATTAGGGATCGCCGAGCCTTTGCCATCCTGGGGCGGCCTGCTGCGCGAGATCGAAGGCGGCGACATAACATCGCATCTCTGGCTGTCAACGCCCGTCCTGCTGCTTGGCGCGGTGGTCGGCAGTTTGCAGCTAATTCGGCGGAGACAGGACGAAATATGAAACTTTGTTGTGTGTTGTTCATAGCCGTCGCCGCATCCGGCGCGGAGCTGCGATTCGCGCTTCATGACGACCCTAAGACGACGGACCCGTTCATGATGGCCGACGAATCCGCGGTAGCGATCGAGTACCTGACTGAGGGTGCTCTGATTCGCGTGAATCGGCTGACACAACAGATCGAGCCGGAATTGGCATCGTCGTGGAAGGTCGAGAACAACGGATCTCGAATCGTCTTCACGCTGCGGCACGGCGTGTGCTTTCCAGATGGCTCGCCCTTTACCGCCGATGATGTGGTGGCGTCATTTCATCAACTGCTGGATCCTGCCCTGCATTCGCCGGTCGCCGACACGTTCAAGACTTCCACTGGCGGACTGAAGGTGACGGCGCGAAGCCAGGATACGGTAGTGGCGGAGTTTCCCGCTCCGGTGGCGCAGATCGAGCGGTTATTCGATCAGGTCGCGATTGTTTCCGGCAGGGCGGCGGGGCGTCCCGCGCCAGGTCTGGGACCGTTCCTGCTCGCCGAGAGAAAGCCCGGCGTATCGATCCTGCTGAAGCGTAACCCGGCGTATTGGAAGCACGATCTGCCGCGCGTCGACTCCATCCATATCGACATCGAGCAGAATCGCGACCTGGAACTGCTTCGTTTTAGGCGCGGCGAAATTCAACTGATCGATAAGCTGACGCCGGATTCCTATGAACGTCTTGCAGCCGACGCTCCGGGTACCGCCATCGACGCAGGCCCCACCATGGACTCGGAATTTCTGTGGTTCAATCAGGCCAAGCGAGCAGCCTTGCGCGACCCGGTCAGACAGTGGTTCTTATCGGCGGCATTCCGGCGTGCGATTTCACAAGTCATCCATCGCGACGACCTGTGCCGCGTGGTTTATCGCGGACACGCCAGCCCGGCAGCGGGCCCCGTGTCGCCATCGAATCAATTGTGGTTCAACACCCAACTGAAACCGGATTCATATGACCGCGAAGCGGCCCTGGCGAAGCTGGCGGCTGACGGATTCAAGCTCGACGCGGGAACCCTGCGGGACCGCGCCGGGAATGCCGTAGAGTTCTCCATCATCACGAACTCCGGCAGTAAGACCCGGGAGCGGATCGCCGCGATGATCCAGCAGGATTTGGCCGGTATCGGAATAAAGATCAACATCGTGACCCTGGATTTTCCGTCTCTGATTGAGCGGATCACCCGGTCGTTGAACTATGAAGCATGTCTTCTTGGGCTGGTGAACGTCGATGCCGATCCCAGCGAGATGATGAATATTCTGCTCAGCACCGCCAGCAATCATCCATGGAATCCTTCCGAGAAAAGCCCCGAGACCGGGTGGGAGGCGGAAATCGACCGGTTGATGCTGGCCCAGGCCGCGACTGCGGATTATCGTGCGCGAAAGAAAGCCTTCGACCGGGTGCAGGAAATTCTTCAACAACAGGCTCCCGTGATTTATCTTCTTCATCCCAATGCATTGTCGGCGGTTTCCGCCCGCGTGTCAGGCGTAAAATCCACCCCGTTCTTTCCACATACCTACTGGGACGCGGAGCGGCTGACCGTCAAATGAACTCGCCCTTGCTCGATTGCCGGATGTCCGCCGGTTATTCCGGGAAGCCGGACGTTCTTCAGAACGTCGCACTGAGCGTTCAACAGGCCGAGATCGTGGGGCTGGTGGGCCGCAGCGGTCAAGGGAAAAGCACGATTGCCCTAGCGATTCTCGGGCTGCTAGGACTGAAGGGCGGCCGCGTAAACGGAGAAATTCTGTTTCAAGGCCGCGACCTTCTGCAACTCAATCAGCGGGATTGGCGACGGGTACGCGGCAAATTGATCGGGCTGGTTCCTCAGAGCCCGCTCGCGTCTCTAAATCCTGCCTTGCGGTTGAGTGCGCAAATCGAAGAGGCGTGGCGTGCGCACCAGCCGGGAACTCCCGAAGTAAGATCGCTGCTCGAGAGCGTAAGCCTTCCCTCCGACGCTGCATTTCTACGCCAATATCCAAAAAACCTAAGCGTCGGGATGGCACAACGTTTCCTGATCGCGCTCGCCATCTTGCACCGTCCCGCGCTGCTTCTGGCCGACGAATCGACCAGCGCCCTCGACACCATCACGCAAGCCGAGATCCTCAATTTGTTCGCGAAACTGAATCGCGAACACGGGATTGCGATTCTGTATATTTCCCACGATCTGGCATCGGTGGCCTCGCTATGTCATCGGGTCGCGATTCTGCATGAAGGCCGGATCGTCGAAAACGCGCCCACCGGAACCATCTTTCGCGAACCTTCGCACGAATACACGCGCAGGCTGATCGCCGCGATCCCACGGACTCCGCCGGATCACGCGCCTTGTCTAGGCGACTTGCTTCCGCTGAGCCGTCAACTCGAGAACGCCGGCCAGGGCAGGTCCTAGAGAAGTCAGCGACGTCAGTTGCTCATTAGTGAACGCGTCGTGTTCGCAGCGGTATAACGATAAGACGCCGATAATTCCGCGATCGCCGATGAGCGGGACAGCCAGGGCGGATTTCAGCGCGCTATATCGAGAGGGATCGTTAAGGTAGCCGGGCTCGACGGCAGGATTGCCGTTGATGATCGCTTTGCCGTTATCGGCCACCCAGCCTGACACTCCCTCACCCAACGGAATCTCAACCCCGGTGAAAGAGCCGAAGCTTTCGCCAGCGGAGCCCTCCGGCACTAGAAATTCGCCGCGCGATCTGTACACCGCCATAGCATCGTAGGGAACCACCGCGCGAAGCGAATCCGCAAACACGGAAAAGATGACTTCGCGCTCCCGGCACTGTGTCAGATTCCAGATCAGCTCGGTCAAATTCCGGGACCGGTCCTCCGCTTCGGCGAGGGAGTTGTGGAAATTTACCAGATCCCGATTGGCGCCATTTTGCTCTGCGATTTTTTCGAATCCGGCCGCAGGCGCGTCCCCGCGCTCGATTCGAACATCGGTGGGCAGTTTCGCGATGCGATGGCTGTTGCTTGCCATGCTCTGGAACTCCACGTACCGGCGCGCCAGCACTTCCACGACCCTGGGATCGAAACTCTTCCCAGCTTCTGAGATCACTGCTCTCATGGCTTCGTCCAACGGAAGCGCCCGCCGGTACTGCCGGTCTGCGGCCAACGCGTCCAGGGTATCCACCGCAGCCAAGATTCGTGCCCCAATCGGGATCGCTTCGCCCGCCAGTCCGTCGGGATACCCGGTGCCGTCCCATTTTTCGTGATGGCCGCGAACCATGGGCGCGACAGCGTACGGAAACCCGATTCGCTCCACCACCTCCGCCCCCACGACGGTGTGGGTTTTTATCTTTTCGAACTCCTCCGGCGTCAGCCTGCCAGGCTTAGAGATGATGTACTCGGGCACCGCCAGCTTCCCGATATCGTGCAGCAATGCCGCGGCGCGGAGGGCCTCGATTTCGGTCGTGCTCAGGCCTAGTTCCTTGGCCACCTCCACGGCATAAACTTCGACGCGCTCCAGATGATCGTGCGTAGTCTGGTCCTTCGCTTCGACGGCCAGCGCCAGCGTCTCAATAGTTCGCCGTTGCAGGCCGGCGATTTCCTCCGCGTGCGCGCGCTGCTCTTCGGCGCGTCGTCTGGCTTCTTCCAGCCGCCCGATGTATAGATTGTGCGACCGGTAGATCACGTAGAAGATCGGTAGAAGAAGCAGTCCCGCCATCCATCCGAAGTGTTGACTGGCCACGCTCACGATCCAGGCCGCGGTTGCGCCAGCCAGATAGTTGGGAAACGACCAGAAATACGAATCGCGCCACACCGTCCACGCGTTCTTGCTTTCCGTCAGCGCGATGACAATTGAAATAAACAGCGTGTTCGCCACGAAAAAAGCAGCCGCTGTTAGCAACTCATTGTGAATCTGATGAAAGTGATGAACTGAGAACGCAATCTGGATGGAGCACGCTAGGCTGGCGACGCTGAAGGCCACGCGAACCGGTTTCGGCCGTGTTTTCGTCAGGAAAATGGATTGTACCAGCATGCCCACGCAGCCCATCGCCAAAGTTTCCCCCAGGCTGAACTCGGACACGCCGATCAGCACAAAGAGAAAGTTCATTGACATGGTGCCCTTCACCGCGGGAAGGCTGATCTTCATGCCGGAAGCGAAAACGGCAATGGCGGCGTAGGTGAGGTATCGGCCCAGATCCGCAGTCGTCCACGTTCCCAGGCCGTGGCCGAGGACCGTGATTCCGGCCGCGATGACCAGTCCGATATAAGTAGCGGCTTTGGGCGAATTCATCCCTGCAGGGTCCGAAGGTCCGTATCAGATCCATCGGCGCTCCTTAAGCGGGACATAAGGCCCCTCGACGCCAGAATGACGTTTCGGGCGTCATTCTGGCGTTTCGCGCTACTGGATTATTCGAAACAGTTCTATTAGTTCCAGGTACTTACAAGCCATTACGGTTTGGCGGAAAGCTTGCAATTCTGTCCGTGAAATGAAACGTCTCAGCCGCTCCTTAATCCTACTCACTGCCTCCGTTTTCAGCGCCGGGGTCAGCTTCGGACAGATCTCGAAGATCGCGCCTGACCTGATCAGCTTGCTGACGGACCTCACCAAGCCGGTCAACGTGGTGATCCAGTACAACTCCGCGCCCGGGTTGCTCAACATCGCGAAGTTGCTCAGTCTCGGCGGCGTGATCCATCAGCAATACAGCCTGATTCCCGCCATCGCGGTCCAACTTCCGGCCGCGGTTGTCGATTTACTGGCGCTTGATCCCTCCATCGCCTATATCTCGCCGGATCGCCAACTGGCTGGTACTTTGGATCTAACCACCGCTGCCGTGGGGGCCAACACGGCGTTCCAGTCGGGCTATACCGGCGCGGGGGTCGGAATCGCGATCATCGATAGCGGCATTTACGCCCATCCCGACGTGGCGTCGCGAATCGTATACAGCCAGAGTTTTGTCGCCAAGACCAATGCCGACGACTACGGCCATGGCACTCACGTTGCCGGCATCGCGGCGGGCAGTGGAGCGGCGTCGTCCGGTTTCTTCCGCGGCGTCGCTCCGGGAGCCTCGCTCATCGATCTTCGCGTCCTGGATGTGAACGGCATGAGCAACGACAGCGTGGTGATAGCCGCCCTCGACCGGGCGGTGGCTTTGAAGTCCAAGTACAACATCCGCGTGATCAACATGTCGCTGGGACGCCCGATTGCGGAAAGCTACAAGTACGATCCGATCTGCAATGCGGTCGCCGCGGCATGGAAGAGCGGGATCGTGGTGGTGGTCGCCGCGGGCAACTTGGGACGCAATGGATACGCGACCATCCTTTCCCCCGGGAACAGCCCCTATGCGATTACGGTTGGCGCGATGAAAACTGAAGGAACCATGACCACCAGCGACGACCAGATCGCCAGCTACAGCTCGAAGGGGCCGAGCTGGATCGACTTCGAAGTGAAGCCCGACCTGGTAGCTCCCGGCAACCTGGTCGATTCGCTCTTGGCGCCAGGATCGACGCTGGAGAACGAATATCCGGGCAACGTCGTTCCGGCCTCGTCCTATACGAAACCGAGTTCGGCGGGGACCGCGGGTTACTTCACGCTGAGCGGCACCAGCATGGCGACGCCCGTAGTCAGCGGCTCGGCCGCGCTGCTGATTCAGCAGAACCCGTCATTGACTCCGGATCTCATAAAAGCGCGCTTGATGAAGACCGCATCGAAGTCGTTCCCGCTGACCAGCATCGCGGTCGACCCCACCACCGGCGCCGTGTATCCCAGCACGTACGACATCTTTACGATTGGCGCAGGATATTTGAATGTCTGGGCCGCGCTAAATGATCAGGACACCGGAACCGGTTCCGCACTCTCACCGGTGGTGGTCTGGAGTTCTATACTCAAAACCGCCGTCCTGTTCGAAAACGCCGGGTCTATCTGGAACAACGGAACCTGGAGCCTGACCAACGTATGGGGCTCGCACGTGGTGCAACCGACCGTCGGCGGAACGTCCGCCGCATGGGGCGACGGCGGCGCTTGGGCCAGTTCAGCGGCTTGGGGCGATTCCGGACAATGGGGCACCTCGGCGGCTTGGGGCGATTCCGGCCCCTGGAGCACCTCGGCGGCCTGGGGAGACTCTATTAAAGGCAAGGGCGAGAAGTAAAGGAAGCTAGTGCTCGAGTTCCACGCTTGATATAATCGCGCGCAACGGCGGATTTGCGTGGCGAATGACATTGCGGATGTGACGGGTCTGCTCAGGCAGCTCCGCTCGGGAGATCAGGACGCCGCCGCGAAACTGATTGCGGCCGCCTACGCGGAGTTGCGCCGGGTGGCCGCTCGCTGCATGCGCCGCGAACGTCCCGGGCATACTTTGCAGCCCACCGCGCTGGTGAATGAGGCATTTCTCCGGCTGGTCGGGGTCACCGGAGTCGAATGGCAGGATCGGACGCAGTTTTACGGGGTTGCCGCGCGGCTGATGCGGCAGATCCTGGTGGATCATGCCCGGAAACACGCTGCCGCGAAGCGTAGCAAAGGCCGACGGATCACCCTCGATGACTCGGTGGCGCTGTCCGAAGACCGGATCGAGGATGTGCTGGCCATCGATCAGGTGCTGCACCGGCTGGAAGATCTGGATGCGCGGCAAGGGCGAATCGTGGAGCTCCGGTTTTTCGCCGCCTTAACGTGGAAGAGATCGCGCAGTTGATGGATATTTCCACGCCCACGGTTAAACGCGAATGGAGATCGGCCAAAGCGTGGCTCCATCGTGAACTGGCGGAAGGAAAAGCTCCGTGAGCCCCGAACGCTGGCTCCAAGTAAAAAAGGTTTTCGACTCCGCGGTCGAACTCGAGCCAGATCAGCGCGAGACGTTTCTTTCCTCGATCTGCGCAGACGACTCCGATTTGAGAAGTGAAGTAAATTCCCTGCTGGCCGCCAATTCCGACGCCTGCAGCCGCTTCGATTCGCCCGCAATCTCCGCGGATCCCTTGCTTGGCTGCCAGTTGGGAGCGTACCGCATCCTCCGCCGTCTGGGCAGCGGAGGAATGGGGGCGGTGTATCTGGCTTCCCGCGCCGACGATCAGTTCCGCCGCCTGGCCGCGATCAAAGCCATTCGCCCCGAATTGCTCGACGACCATACGCGGCGCAGGTTCGAAAACGAGCGGCATACCCTGGCCGCGCTGGATCATCCCAATATCGTCCGCTTGCTCGACGGCGGCACCACACAGGATGGTGTCCCTTACCTGGTTATGGATTACGTCGAGGGCCAGCCGGTGGATGTGTTCTGCCGGGAGCGCAATCTGTCTATTGCCGAGCGCCTCGAATTATTCCGGCCGCTGTGCGCTGCGGTTCATTACGCGCATCAGAACCTGGTCGTCCACCGGGATCTGAAGCCAGCCAATATCCTGGTGACTCCCGAAGGCGTTCCGAAGCTCCTCGACTTCGGCATCGCCAAGCTGCTGCGCCCATCCTACGCTGCCGCCACGGTCGGGTTCACGCGTACCGAAGCTCAACCGATGACTCCCGAGTATGCCAGTCCGGAGCAGATCCTGGGTCAGCCGATCACGACCGCCAGCGACATTTACTCGCTGGGAGTCTTGTTATACACGCTGCTAACGGGAGCGCATCCATTTCAAGGGCGTACCCACTCCTCGCACGAACTTGGAATGGCGATTTGCGAAGGCGATCCGGCGAAGCCGAGTGAATCCGCCCCGACTGAGATCGCGCGGCAGCTAAGAGGGGACCTGGATACCATCGTGCTCGCCGCCATGCGGAAAGAACCGCAGCGGCGCTATGCTTCGGCGGAACATCTGGCTGAGGATCTTCGCCGGTTTCTTGCCGGAGAAACTGTGGCGGCGCGTAGCGACACCTGGAGCTATCGCGCGCGTAAATTTGCAGGACGGCATCGGGTCGCAATGGGAACCTCGGCCGTAGCTCTAATCCTGCTCGCATCGCTGGCGGTAAAGGACCACGTCGACGGACTGCGCGCTGAGCGGCGCTTCCAGGATCTGCGATCGTTTGCAAATTTCGCGATTCAGGACCTTGACAGCGCCATGCGCCAAGGTTTGACGCCCGCGCGCAAGACTCTCTCTTCGAAGGCCCTGGTCTATCTCGACGGGCTGGCACGGGAAGCCAAGAGCGACACCGCGCTCCAGCTCGAAGCGGTTGCAGGGTATCTGAAGGTCGCCGATCTGCAGGGCAACTTGTTTCTGGCGAACATGGGCGATCCTATGGCGGCGCGCGAGAGCGTAACCAAGGCGCTGGCGATCGCCGAAGAGCTGGTCCGGCGGGATCCTCACTATGAGCCGTCGCGGAATGCGCTGGCCCAGTGTCATGAAAGAATGGGCGATCAGCTTTTTGGAACCGGCCATGAGTCGGCCGGCGCGCTGGATCACTATCGCAAGGCTCTGGACCTGTTCAAAGGAGATCCCCTGCGCACAGCCGTGGTGTTCACCAAGATCGCGCAAATCCAAAGCGACGCTGGCGATCCCGGGGCGGCGCTCGACAGCTACCGGCAGTGCGAACGGGCGGGACAAGACTGGCTGGCCCGGAATCCAGACAACCCGGCTGCGCGCAACGTGATCGCGATGGCACGCGAGCGGGTCGCCTATTACGGCATGCTGGCAGGCGAACCTGCCGGCGCGGAAGAAGCCGTTCGCGGCGCGATCGCGACCTACGAGGCCGGCAATCAGACTCCACGCGCGCGCCGCAACGTCGCAATGGCTTATAACACCCTGGCTGCGGTCCAGACGCGCGCCGGAGATCCGCAGAAGGCCTTGGCGAGCTGCCGCCATGCCCTCAGCCTGAGCGAAACCCTGCATGATGAAGATCCCAAGAACAACCAGTACGGGATCGACATCGCGCAGGAAAAGGTCCTGCTGATCGATTTGCTGCTCGCCACAGGCCAGCGAGCCGAGGCGCGCAAGGCCGCCGCGCTGACAATCGAGCAACTAAAGACACCGGCACACGACCCTCATCCATCGATTTATTACCTGGTCGACTATCTCAAGCTTCTCGAAGACACACCCTTCGTCGAACTGCGCGCCGGCGAGAATACGCTCGCGCTGGCGCAGAAGGCGGTCGACATGACCCGCGATACTGAAACACTTGATTTGCTGGCTAAAGCATATCGCCAGGCAGGTCAAATGGAAGCCGCCATCGCGACCGAAAAGGCCGCCATCGCCCTGCTTCCGCCGCTAGCCCCGGGACGTCCGGCACCCGAGATTCGCGTCAAACTGAACGCGACGCTAGCCTCTTTTGCACAGGCGTCGGGTGATCAGCGCGAGCGCAATTAGCCCTTCAGCGAGAGTCGAAGGCTCCGGAGTACTCACAATATTAAGGAAACTGGTGAACTCCGAGCTGGCTCCGTTGGCCTCCATATCGATCAAATCGCGAATGCCGACGGTCCCGATTCCTGGACTGAATCCGACCGTGTCGGTCAGGGTTGCGGCATTGCCATTCGAGAAAACCACCAAAGTCACGTCCGTTGTTGGACAAGTCGCGCCGGTAAAAGCCGAATCCTCGCAAGCGTCGGTCGTAATGGTCGCGACACCGGGGAACACGGGAGTGCTGGTGTTTAGGACATCTTCCAGGCTTCGAATATCACCCGGATCCCAGGTGTAAGCGAGAAGGTAGCGGGCAAAATCGTTTCCCGTGACGTCAAAGTCGGGCGAAGAGAACATCAACCCGAAGCTACCCGCCCCGATCACAGGGGTCACGGTGATGTCGGTATCGGGGATGTTCACCGTAGAGGCGACCAGCGTATAGCTGAAATTGTTGACCGTGAAAGGGCCCACCTGGCAGCCGGTAGCGCCCAGGGCTTCATAGTTAGTCAGAAAATCCACGACGCAGGCACTCCCGAAAAGGCCCGGCGCGGCCGCCAGTACGAACAGAAAGGTCAATCCCCTGACGCGCATGGTTCCTCCAAAAAACTGAATTGATCATACATCGAAACGTTGTCTCTTAGAGGTGCTCAAAAAAACTCTGGATTCGTGATCCCGGATTTTCGAAATCCACGCAGACAGAAGTGACGGCGAGATTGACAAGCGCCGGACTCGATCACAAAGGAGATGAATATGAAAACCCATTTTTCGATGAATTGGATTCGCCTGGCAGCACTCGCCGCGGTCACGCTGATGCCCGGCATGGCATGCTCTTACTCGGCCTCCGCTAACGCGCCGACCCTTGGCGCGGCAGGCGGATACGTCTCGATCACCGTTTCGACTCAACCCGGTTGCCGGTGGTCGGTTACCAAACCAGGCGCCTGGGTATCCTCGGCGTCGTCCGGCATCGGGAGCGGAACCATGTACCTGGCCGTCGCCTCGACCCGAGTGGCGCGGAGCGGGTTGGTTCGCGTCTATTCCGATTACATCTCGGCGGAGTTCTCTCTGTCCGATGGCGAGATCGGAGGAAGATCCTCAGTGACCGGACAAACTCTGAGGCCCATTCTTCAGTTCAGGATCACAGAGAATTGACGGGTTGTCGGAGGAGAGGGATGGGTGCACGTAGGCCCATCCCTGCTTTTTTTTTTGGGCCGCAGGCTAAAAGGAGACGTGTCGTGAAGCCTATTTCGATTTTTCTTGGAATTGTCCCCTTATTCGGAGGCCAAGTGGTTGGCACTTTGGTGGACGCTCCGGATCAGCGAGCGGTGTATGTGGTCACTCGCGCCACCAGTGCGGAATCGAAGGCCTTGTTCTCCGCGAAGCTGGTCCGGATGAGTGTGACCAAGCTCCGCTGGTACGACGATGCCGCCGTGGTGCGCATCGAAGTCACATCGAAGACTCTGGCGGACCTCCAATCGGACCCCGATGTCGCGCTGGTGCTTCTCGATAATGGGCAGGCTGGGTCCGCGGAGCCTGCGCCGCCATCCGGTCCCGTAGCATCGACTCAGCCGCTTGCCTGTGCCACGGCGTCGCCCCAGCCGATCGGCCAGACTCTTATTCCGCCACCCCCAATACCTCAAAATATGTCCGTACAAGGCGGTGGGTTCGGCATGGGATCGCCCGTAATTGGATCTGGCATGATGGGGCCGGCCGTGGGTCTGGTTGACATGCTGGCTGGCGGAGTCGCGCAGAAGCTATTGAATCGCCCTCCATCCTGCAAGGTGTCGGTGGTCAAGAACAAGGTTAGCTTTTCGGCCGGGGGAGGAGAAGGCTTGATCGAAGTACAAGCATCGGGTTCCTGCGCCTGGCAGGCTAAACCGAGCGTAGGTTGGATTACGATACTGTCGGGCTCCGGCGTCAGCGGATCAGGAGTCATTTCCTATCGTGTCGGAGCAGGAGAAGGGATGGCGCGATCGGCGTCGATTTCGATTGTCGCCACCGCGGCCGGAAGCCCCATCAAAGGGAAAGCCTCCCAGGTAGTTATGCAAAGCCGATAAGAAGCAACTGGGTCGGTATGGTGAAACGCCCGGTCCGGACATAAACAGTTTAGTGGGCCCTGTAGGATTTGAACCTACGACCAACGGATTATGAGTCCGCTGCACTAACCGCTGTGCTAAGGGCCCAGACGCCTCGCTGCGCCCATCGTAGCAAGTTGCGCTTTAAGCTTGCTATCGCTTCTGCTGACTCTTTTGATCTCGCTTCATCATGAAATCGACCAGCGCGGGCCGCTCGTCGGGATCCAGCTTGCCGTTGTGGTTACGGTCGAACGCATTCAGCAGCATTTTCAGCTGCGCCGATCGCTCCGGTCCCAGCGCTTCTTCATCCACGCCGTTTTCGAGCATGGACGCGATGAACTCGGCGCGAGTACCGCTGCGGAACATCGGAACTTCATCCGGACTGTCCAGTGTCAGCGAGACAAAGGCGAATCCCATTTCGTTGGTGGTCTGCTCACCGAACTTGACCTCCTGCGGAGGATTGCTCGGATTATGCGGGTTAGCGGCGGAGTTGTCATACGTGTACTGCATGTCCAGCCGGGTGCCTTTCGGGAGCTTCACAGGGCTCGCATACCGGTAAGAGCCTTGCCAGTTGAAATCCCAATCCTTGATCCAAATCAGCGGCTTCACGGTTCCGTCGGGAAGATGCGCGTCTACCTTCATGTCCTTGCACAGATAGTGGGCGTGCGGGAAAATCCCGATTGCCTCGGTGTCCATCGGCAATATGCCGGAGGCTTTGATAACGTAGTTGCCGTCCCCGGCGGGGATGTCGATCTTCTCGTTACCCAGCACAAATAACGTCAGTCCTTTGGTGGGAGGCTCCTTCGCGAAGGTCAGGCCCACGCTGGATTGATCCTGCTCCGGCTTGCCGTCCAGATGATAGTGGATCTGCATCACCAGGTCGGAGCCTTTCTTGATGGTGTGCGCAATCCCCGGCCTCGCCATCGCGGGCAGACTTCCGGGAGCCCACCCGCCGAGAGATCCGGTGATGTCCAATCCCGGGCCGCCCACGCAGGAGTAGCCTTCGCCGGGAACAGTCTCGCGTTTGCGGCCTTCACCGCTGGTGTCGAGGAACAGAATCGCGTGGTGGACGATCTTCGCATTACCGGGTCGAAATTCGACCATGTTCACGTACTCATCTTCTTTCGCGTCGAGCGGGATGACGAAGCAGCGGAACTGGTCGGGCCGGCTGCGGAACCGAGACCGATTTGGTCATCTTGAAGATCTGATTTGGCTCGCCGCCGATCCAGCCTGTGGCGAATTTCGGCACCGCGGGTTTTTCGGCCGCGTCACCCTCCGGCGCGCCGTGGGCGGCCCAGTTTGCGATCGACGCGATCTGCTGCTCCGTCAGGCGGCGCTCGTCCAAGAAGTCGCCATAGCCGGGTGTGGCTTTCCAAGGCGGCATCACTCGCGCCTGTGTGATCGCCGCGATCTGTTTCGCGCGCTTGGCGGCATCCTGATAGGTCAGCAAGGCAAACGGCGCGACTTCGCCGGGTCGATGACAGTTAGAGCAATTCTTATAGAGGATGGGCGCGATGTCGCGATTGAACGTCGGGACCCCAGCGTTCTTTTCGCTATCAGCCGCGGAGACAATTCCGGCGCAGGCTAGAGCGGATATCAGAAGCTTCCATCGCATTTTTTTAATTGACTCCGGGAATGGCGCAGCCGAGCACCTTCGTAATCGGATGGGCTATGGTTTTACCTTGCAGGATAGCGTCGAGCGCATCGCGCAAATCGTCTTCAGTGGGTTGATAACGGGTCTTGCCGAAATCGACGAACCGGTTATCTACACGGCCCCGGTAAAGTACCTGGCCATCCGGTGAAAGGATGACGGCTTCCGGAGTGGATCGCGCGCCAGTCTCGCGCGCCAGCGTCTGATGCGGATCGAGCAAAGCCGCGAACGGGACCTGAAAGTCCGTGTCGTGCTTGCGCACCGAGACCGCGGATTCGGATGGGTCCGAATAGACGTTGAAGAAAGCGATACCGCGCGAAGAATAGTCGCGGTACAAATGGGCGAGCACGGGTGCGTAAGTATTCGAGTTGGGACAATCGGTGGCGACGAAAAGAAATACGCTGGCTTTATATTGCCGCAGATCCGCAGAAGAATGGATGTTTCCGCTCGCGTCCTGTAGCGAAAAGTCCGCGCTCGCTGCTCCCGCATAACCAACGCACGCCAAAATCAAACACCCGGCGATCAGATTGGGCGGCTTGGGCACTTCTTCAGTTATTATATCGCGGAAATACACGATCATCGCAGTCTGGAGGACTTCAGAAGCCGCTCGAAGCGCTCCGCATCTTCTTTCATCGAGATGTTGTTAAACAGGATGTACGCCGGGTGAGTGCTCTGTGCCAATCGGAGTTGCCGCTTCAGCCCAGCGAGATCCTCATCGGTATAGCGGTAAGAATAAGTGCCCTTTCCGTGCAGGCGCCAGTAAAGAATGTCGCCATGGACTGACCGGTCGACCAACGGGTCTACGCAGTGGATAAGGCCGTGCTTCGCACACAGGTGTCCGATGAGATCCGGCGGCCAGTGTCCGCGCGGCTCCCATGCCAGACGGAAAGCTTGCGGCCCGATTTTCTTGAAGAAACGTGAAAGATTACGGATATTCGTTTTCGTGGGCTGGAATGAGGCGGGGCACTGGAATAGCACGATGGCGGCTCGAACAATCTCAGCGATTTCTAGCGTTTTCATCCAGGCCTGCCATACTTCCGGAGTGTCTTGAAAGGATCCGCAAGACTCCCGGCGCTGGGGATCGATGGGCTGGCGCAGGCGTCGATAGGTCGGGCTGGAGCACGCGTGAGTGATCAGTTGCCAGGCCTTCATGCAGAAAACAAAGTCCGTAGGCGCGATTTCCCGCCAACGGGCTGCGACTCGGGCCGCGGGCGGATGATAAAACGTCGACTGGATCTCGATGACTGGAAATTGGGAAAAGTATTGGGGCTGAGATCCCGCCCAGCCGCAACAACCGATCAAACGTGGAGATTGAATATCTGTCATTCAGAATCCAGTTAGAGCGGTCGATTCCTGCATTGTTTCTCTTCCATGCGAGAACAATTTCATCGTGAAATCGTTGGGCCCGAAAAGGAGCATCCGCGTTGTGACTGCCCCACTCAAATGGAATCCTCAAGCCTTGGCCATCTCGTGATTTATCGCTTGAACAGCGACGCGAGCGTGGTCCACGGCTGGCAATTCAGAACCGATGACTTCTCAAGACCGGCACGGCGCGCCTGATCAATTCCGTAGCGCACTGTCCCGAATTCGCGCGTGCTGTGCGCGTCCGTCGAGACGGCAATTCTGATTCCCGAGGCATTGGCCAGACGGGCGTTTTCCGCCGATAGATCCAGGCGATCCGGACTGGAGTTAATTTCAAAGAAACATCCGTTCCGTTTCGCGTGTTCGATAATCCTCTCGATGTCGATCTCATACCCGGGGCGCTTGAGCAGAAGACGGCCGGTGGCGTGTCCCAGGATGTTGAAATACTTGCTATCCATCGCGCGCATGATGCGCTCGGTCTGCTGAGCCTTATTCAAAGCGAAGCGCGAGTGGACCGAACAGACGGTATAGTCCAGTTCCCGTAGAAGTTCATCCGGATAATCGAGCGAGCCATCGGCAAGAATATCCACCTCGGCGGATTTCAAAACCCGAATGCCAGTAAGACGCTGATTCAGCTTGTCGATGAAGCGGATCTGCGTCCATAGATCCTCCATGGGGACGCCGTTCGCGATTTTCAAGCTTTGCGAATGGTCCGTGATGCCGATGTATTCGTATCCCCGGTCGCGCGCCGCGTGAGCCATCTGCTCAATGGAATTCGAACCATCGCTCGAGGTCGAATGCGCGTGCAGTTCACCGCAAATATCCTTTACGGTGACCAGTTCCGGAAGTGTTCCTCGCGCAGCTTGCTCCACCTCGTTGAATCCTTCACGAAGCTCCGGCTCGATGAAGGATAGACCGAACTTATGGTAGAGCGCCTGCTCCGTGGAAAACGCCTCCTTCAATACGCCCGTGAACGCAGTCAGCTTTTTCAAGTGAGCCTTGCTCCCGGTGCATCGGACCTGCGCGAGCCCCCAAGACTCCTTAGCCGCCAAGTGGATTCGCAAAAGAATACCCGATGAGAGAGCGAACGACGCGCTGTCCTTGGTTGAGGAAAGTAACGGCGTGCGCCCGCCATAGCGCTCCAGTCTTGACACTACCGCGGGAAAGTCTGCGGTCTCGACAATGAAAGCCAGTTCTTCGATCACCTCCACTCGCCGCCGGTAATCGCCCACCGCCTCGGCTCGACTCACGCCGCATCTTTCCAGAAGGTATTCTTCAACGGCGATACGAAGATCGTCAGCTCGATAGAGCAACATCGCGTGAGTCTCGGTCAGGCCTTGGCGAACATGCTGAGCCATGCGAGCGCCCAGCATCTTCTCGATCTCGCCGTTTTCAAGTTTTTCACGCAAGGCGTCCACCGAGGAGATCTTCAGCTTCTTGTAAACGCGCAGAACCCGTTTAGGATCCAAACGCGGATAGTTGCTGATGCTGACGAGCTCAGGACTGGCCTGAGAGCGCAGTTTTTCCAGCTTGCCGAGCGTTCCCGTCAGAACGATTTCGCGAATCGTGCTGTTGATGGCGTCGCCGATGCCTGCGTACGCGGTCAAGTCGGCTTCGTCACGGACCAGTTCATCAACGCTCTCAGACAGTGTGCGAATCTTCGCAGCGGCCCGCTGGTAGGCTTTTACTTTATAGGGATTTTCTTTCTGCGTCGATAGAAGTTGAGCCAGACTCGCCAGACGATCCGCGATTTCGGCATTGCTCAGGACCTGAATGCCCATCATGACGACGGAAGCTTCTGGCCTTTGATCGACGAGAAAGCGTCGGTCGTCTTGTTTCTCAGCCGCTTCTTCACGTCGTCCATGGTGAACTGATCCGCGGCTTTCAGGCCTTTCAGTTCCTTCCATTCGAGCGGCACGGCGACCGGAGCGCCTGGGTGCGCGCGAACTGCATAATCCGCGATGGCCGTCGCGGTGTAATCGTTGCGCAGGTAGTCGATAAAAATCTTTCCCGAACGTTTCGCCTTGCTCATAGTGGCGATATAAGCCTCCGGTGTATCCGTCGTCATCTCGTTGGCTACCGACGCAGCGAATGCCTTCACAGCCGCCCATTCGTCTTTCGCAGCCAGCGGCACGGTCACGTGCAATCCTTTGCCGCCGGTGCACTTCAAGACCGATTCCAAGCCCTTCCGCTTCAGACGCTGGCGTAGATCTTGAGCGGCCAGCTTCAATGCCTCAAACGGAACATCGGGCGCGGGATCCAAATCGAAAATCAGCCGGTCCGGGGTGTCGATGGCATCGATGCTCGCACCCCAGGGATGGATCTCGATCGCGCCCATCTGGACGATCTCCAGCAAGCCCTTTTCGTCATCGATATAGAGATACTCGTATTTCTTGCCCTTGTTCTTGAACTCGAAGGGCCGTACGTCCTTTCCAAGCCCACGGCCTGGGTTGCGCTGATAAAAACATTGGCCATCGATGCCGGATGGACAACGCAGAAGGCTCAACGGATGCCGGGCGATCCTCGGCAGCATCAGCGGTGCGACACTCGGCGTAGTATTCAGCCAATGCGCCCTTCGTGATATGGCCGCTTTCCGAAATCACGCGGTCCGGATGCGTGATGGCGATACCGCCGATCACCACGTTGCCGGATTTATTCTTTCCCGAAGCCACAGGCATGGGCGTCTCCTTCTTTACTTCGACCGGCGTCCTTATCTTCCCTCAAGCCTCTGGAAAGGGGGTGGCGGATGCGGGCCGTCACTGGGTCCATTCGGTGAATGCGGCCTCGCACAGCAAGACACGGGTTTGATCCAGTGGATCGATTTGCCACTCGTTCGCGGTAAGGCCGGAAGTTTCCGCCTTCGTCATGCCCGGCTCCGACGCCGCTAACTGGGCGAAGCGATCCGTCAGATCGCGGGCGCTCTGCATCGAAAATCCAGTCCCTACTTTCCGGCGTAACGTAGCGCGCCTTTTTCCCGATAGCCAAGATAAAGCGCCCCTAATGCCCGATCGCCGGTTCGTGCGTTGCTGTATCCCAGGATGATGAATTCCTGGCGCTGAATGCATTTCGTCTTCAGCCAGCTCCGCTGACGGCCGGGGATGTATTCGGAATCGGCCTCCTTCGAGACGATCCCTTCCAGGCCCTTCTTGCAGGCCTGTGCGAACATTTCGGCGCCCTGTCCAACAATGTGGCCGCTGTAGCGAAGAGCGTTTTCAGCCTTGAGAATCGCTTTAAGTTTTTCTTTTCGTTCCACCAGCGGCAGCTTCGTCAGATCCTTGCCGTCAAGGTGCAGAAGATCGAAGACATAAGCGACGATCTTCGCCGGTTTGCCGCCCTTACCTAAAGCCGCCTGTAGAGCCTGAAAGCTGCTCTTGCCCTCGTCATCGAGAACCACGGCCTCCATGTCGAGTACCGCGTCCTTCACTTTCAGTTTCCCGAGTGCCGCCGCGATGGACGGAAAGTCGCCGGTCCAATCCTTGCCGTTGCGCGTTCGGAGACGGGTTGCGCCCCCCGAAACGAATCCCAATAAGCGATACCCGTCCAGCTTGATTTCGTGTACCCACTGATCGCCCTCTGGCGGCCGCTCCACCAGGGTCGCCAACTGGACCTCCGGATACAGCTTTAACAGCTGGCTTAGATCCCCACCAGAGCGAGCAGTTTTTTTCTTCTCCGGCCGCGTCGCTTCAGTCCCCGCGATTTGACCCATGGAGCGCCCGCTCTTCACGCTAACCGATAAATCTTCCAGAAATTGGCCCGCACCCGTGCGGGCCTCCTGGTCGTCCTTCTTGATCAGCAGCCAGTTCTCGCGCTTGCCGTCGCCATGCATCCGGACAAGGTCCCATTTCCCTTTCAGCCGCTCGCCGTGCAGGATGAACGAAAGATGGCCTTTCTTCAGCCCGGTCTTGGGATCGCCAATCGGCTCCCACGTCCCGGTATCCCACAGCATCACCGTACCGCCCCCGTACTGGCCCTGGGGTATGGTTCCTTCGAAGCTTCCATAGCTGAGCGGGTGATCCTCGGTCCGAACCGCCAGCCTCTTATCAGCCGGATTCAAGCTGGGACCTTTGGTGACTGCCCAACTGAGCAGTACACCGTCCAATTCAAGCCGAAAATCGTAATGCAGACGTGTCGCGTCATGCTTTTGGATCAGGTAGGCGAGCCTCTGTTGGCGAGACTTCGCCGGACCCGGAGCCGGTTCGGGCGTGATCCTAAAATCCCGCTTACGGCGGTACTCTTCGAGGGTCTTCAACATACGTCCAAAAATCGGATGCACGTTTTAGTCCAGGTTGGCGCCCGTGGGGTCGAGGGTGGAAGTGATTGAAAAGATGGAAAATCGTTTTAACGTAGCCCGAAGGAACGCGAAGGAATGTGGAACTCCCCTGCGAACATGCAAGCGAGATTAGCATAATGGGTCCTATGCTTCGCTTCATGTTTGTCCTGCTGCCGGTTTATGCCCTCGCCGCGGATTGCGGCAGTATGGGTGCTCTGAAACTTCCCGATACAACGATCACCGCGGCCGCGCCATCGGGGGATGGCTCGTATTGCCAGGTGCTGGGGTATGTGACTACGCCAGGGGTCCACGGCGAGCCTGCGAATCAAGTGAAGTTCGAGGTGGATCTGCCATCGAAAGACTGGAACGGGAAATTGTATTTCGCCGGCGGCAGCGGATTCATCGGCGGCAGATCGAACAAGCAGGTTCTATCGCGAGGTTATGCGTCAGCTTACACGGACACCGGGCATGAAGCCGCGTCGGCCGTGGATGCCACCTGGGCGAAGGACAGCATGACCAAGAAAGTCGACTTCTTCGATCGCGGCATTCACGTAGGAGCGGTCGCGGCGAAGGCAGTGACTCGCGCGTTCTATGAAAAGGATCTGGCGAAATCGTATTTTGTCGGATGCTCCACCGGTGGTAAGCAGGCGTTCGTCGAAGCGCAGCGCTATCCGGAGGACTTTGACGGGATTATCGCAGGCGCGCCCGCGGTGGATTACACGGGATTGATGCTGCATTTCAACTGGAATGAACGGGTACTGCTCGCATCGAACGCCGGCTATATCCCGGCTTCGAAACTCGCTTCGATCGCGAAGGCCGTGGCCGCGCAATGCGATGCGCAGGATGGGCTGGCCGACGGGTTGATCTCACAGCCCCAGAAATGCCGGTTCGATCCATCGGCGCTGAAATGCGATGGAGCCGATTGTCTGACGTCCGCTCAAGTGGATACGTTGAAGAAACTCTACGCGGGTCCGGGACGCAAAGTATTCCCAGGAATGCCGATCGGTCACGAGGATTCCCCGAATTATGCGGCCTATATTTTCGGTAATGTTCAGCCGGAGCCGCTGGCGAGTGGTCTGCTGACTTTTCCCGGCGACTATATCAAGAGCGCGGCGGCGGCGCCTTACGACTTCGCTTTCCAGCAGGAATTTTTGCGTTATCTCGCTTTCGAAAAGAGCGACCCGAATTACGATTGGCGATCGCTGAATCTGAATAAAGATCTGTCCAAGATTGCCGTGCTCGGGAAAATTCACAATGCGGTGGATCCCGATATGTCGCGATTCCAGAAGCATGGCGGGAAGCTGATTATCTATAACGGCTGGGCAGATCCGGTGGTGCCTCCCATGCGGATCGTCGAGTATTACGAAAAAGTAGAAAGCGTTATGGGCGTTGACCGGACCCAGGCGTTCGCGCGGCTTTTCCTGGCGCCGGGGATGAATCACTGCGGTGGAGGACCCGGGCCCAATTCGTTCGATTCGTTGGGCGCGCTCGAAAAGTGGGCGGAGCAGGGTGCCGCGCCCGATCAGATGGTCGCATCGCATTCGACGAATCGAGTAGTGGACCGGACTCGTCCGCTGTGCCCGTATCCGCAAGTCGCCAAGTGGAAGGGATCGGGCAGCATTGATGAGGCCGCCAACTTCGTGTGCGCTGCGCCTTAGGTCATTTTTTACCCATCGCGCAGACGGTCGACACCGGCTTCATCGCCCGCGATTCGCAGTGGACTTCGGAGAAACCGGCTTTTTTCATCGCGTCGGCTAGACCTTTACCGGCTTGATGCGCATGATCCTCGGTGGCGCCTTTGGCGCGCGGCTGCACGGCCAAAGCGGCCCAGCCGCCGGGTTTTAATACTCGTCCCACCTCTGTAAGCGTGCCGACAGAATCCTTCCAGAACTGCGCCGAATTGATCGCGAATACTTTATCGAAATGCGCTTCCGGATACGGCAATCGGCTGGCCGATCCGAGCTGAAGTTGAACGCGCCCTTCGCGGATGGCGGCGGCATTGCGCTTTGAAGCCTGCTTCACCATGACGTCCGAATGATCGACTCCGGCGACGAACGCGGCCATGCGGCTGACTCGCGCCAGGTCGGCTCCAGGACCGAACCCGATTTCGAGCACCCGTTCCTCAGGCTTCAGGTCCAGCAAAGAAAACACCCACTCGCTACGATCTGAATTCGTCATCGCCATCATGTGACCGACAAACCACCCGACCGTACCCTCCGGTTTCGCCATTTGTTTTCGCAAGTCCATATCATTCTTAGACGACGACTGCACCGGTTTAGTTCGCTGAGTGATGATGGTATTTAACCGGTGATCCATCTTCGGGGCGTTTCCAAACAATTTGACGGCAAGCGAAAGGTGACTGCGCTCGAACGCGTCGATCTTTCGATTGAGCGCGGCGAGATGGTTTCTATCGTGGGACCGTCGGGCTCGGGAAAGTCGACCATGCTCAACCTGATCGGCGGATTGGATCGTCCGAGCGAAGGTGAGATTGAGATCGACGGGTCCGCGCTGGCGTCGCTGAACGATGACGATTTGACGCGAGTGCGCCGTGACAAGATCGGATTCATCTTTCAATTCTTCAACTTGCTGCCCACCCTGTCGTGTCTGGAAAATGTATCTCTGCCGTTGCATCTCCGGGGCTGGCCGCGAAAGAAAATCGAAGATCGGGCGCGGGAGCTGCTGGATATTGTGAAGCTGAGCGCGCGTCTGGATCATCTTCCGGATGAATTATCGGGTGGCGAGCGGCAGCGTGTCGCCATCGCACGGGCGCTGAGCGTCTATCCGCCAATTCTGCTGGCAGATGAGCCGACCGGTAACCTGGACACGAATACCGGGTATGACATTCTGAAGCTGATTCGCGATTTGCACGAACGGCTCGGGTCGACGGTGCTGATCGTCACGCATGACGCGGCGGTGGCGGATAGCTGCGCCCGGACGATTCATATCCGCGATGGCCACGTCTTTCAGGATGTCCGCAGATGATTCTGCTGCGCCTGATCAGTTGGCCGTATGCGCGCAAACATCTATTGCGGACGCTGCTGACCATGGCCGGAATCGTCCTGGGCGTCGCGGTCTTCGTGGGAATGCATACCGCGAATGAGAGCGTGCTCGCGGCGTTTCATCAAACCATCGACCGGATCGCGGGGCAGACGCAGCTTCAGATTTCGGCGGGCGAGCCGGGATTTTCAGAGGACGTGCTGGAAAAGGTCCAGAACGTTCCCGAGGTGCGCGCGGCTTCGCCGGTGATTGAAGCCACGGTCTCTACCGATCAGGGAAATCTGCTGATTCTTGGTGTCGATATGCTCGGCGACCGCAGCCTGAGGACCTACGATCTGGAAGGCAGCAACGATCTGGACGATCCGTTGGTTTTTCTGGCGCAAGCCGATTCGTTGATCGTCACCAAGGCATTCGCGGACCAGCGCGGGTTGAAGACGAATAGTAAAATCCCCATGCGAACGATGGAAGGCGAGCGCGTCTTCACGGTCCGCGGCATCATGAAGCCCGGCGGACTGGCGAGCGCGTTTGGCGGCAATCTGGCCGTGATGGATATCTACGCCGCGCAGAAAGTTTTCGGCCGTGGGCGCAGGTTCGACCGGATCGACGTGGCCTTGCAGGACGGCGTGACGCTGGATCAAGGTATCGCGAAGTTGCGTGCGGCGATCGGCAGCGGGTTTCAGATCGAGCCGCCCAGTTCGCGGGGGGAGCAGTTCGAAGCGACGTCTCGAATTTACGCGCTGGCGTCGGATATAACCAGCATCTTCGCCCTGTTCATCGGGATGTTCATTATCTACAACACCTTTGCGATTGCGGTGACGCAGCGGCGGTCGGAGATCGGGATTCTGCGCGCTTTGGGCGCTACGCGCGGGCAGATCCGTACGCTGTTCCTGACCGAAAGCGCGATCACAGGACTAGTGGGGACGCTGGCCGGAGTCGCGTTCGGGATCGCGATGGCGCGGGCGATGGCGGGATACATTGGCGGGCTGCTCGAAGAGGTTTACGGAATCTCGCAGAGCGCGGAGAATATTCAAATCGCGGCATGGCTGATTCCGTCCGCGATCGCGATGGGCATCGCCACCAGCCTGATCGCCGCATTCATTCCGGCACGCGCCGCCGCATTCGTCGATCCCGTGAAAGCTCTGCAAAAGGGCCGATTCCAATCGCTTGGTGAAGGGGAAAGCGGCATGCGCCGGCGCTGGGCGATCGTTTGCGCGGTCTTGTCAGTCGTCGCATTGGTCTTCACTCGCTACACCATCGTTTTCTATGCGGGATATCTGCTAGCGGTACTGGCCGCGGTGTTGCTCGCACCGGCGATGTCGTTAGGGTTGGCTCGCGCGTTGCGGCCGGTGCTGGCCAGGATTCGTCCCGTCGAAGGAGCCCTGGCAGCGGACAGCTTGATTCAAGGGCCGCGGCGCACGTCGGGAACGGTCGCTGCATTGATGCTTTCGCTCGCGTTAGTAATTTCTCTCGGAGGACTGGCGCGATCGAGCTACAACTCGATTGAGGACTGGATGCGCATCGCGCTGAATCCGGATTTGTTCGTCACTACGGCGGAAAGCGCGACGGCTCGAAGCTTTGTGTTTCCATCGTCACTGGGAGACGGCTTGCGCGCGATTGACGGCGTCGGCGAGGTCCAACTGGTGCGCAGCGTTCGGGTGCTGGTGAAGAATACTCCGATCCTGGTGGTCGCGACCGATATCGGCGCGCTTGCCAGGCGAGCCAAACTTCCCGCGGTGGAGGGAAATACGGCGGAAATGTACCGCTTAGCGGCGGAGGGAAAGGGCGTGCTCGCTTCCGAAAACTTCGGGCGTTTGCACAACGTCCATTTGGGAGATGTTCTGGAGATCCCCGCGCCGGAAGGCACACTGAAGGTCACGGTAGCCGGAATCGTGCGCGATTTTTCCGATCAGCAGGGCAGCCTGCTGATGCAGCGCGAAGTTTTCACCCGCTACTGGCGCGACGATACGGTGAATTTGTTCCGCATTTATCTGGCTCCGGGAGCCAAAGAAAGCGACGTGCGCCAACGGATCCTGGACCGGTTCGGCTCGCAGCAGAGATTATTTGTGCTGACCAATCGCGATCTGCGGAACTACGTGATCCGGATCACCGACCAGTGGTTCGGCCTGACCTATGTGCAAATCGCCGTGGCGGTTTTGGTCGCGGTCCTGGGAATCGTGAATGCGCTGACAGTTTCGATCACGGACCGGCGTCGCGAGATCGGAGTGCTGCGCGCGGTCGGCGGAACCCGCCAACAGGTTAGACACACAGTTTGGATGGAGGCGCTGAGCGTCGGCATTATCGGGCTGGTGCTGGGGCTCGCGCTGGGCGCGATTCAACTTTATTACAGCGTCGAAATTGCCCGCCGCGATTTGATCGGGATCGATATTGGGTACGTGTATCCAATTCAAATGGCGCTGGCGCTGGCTCCCATGATTCTGATTGCGGCGTTCCTGGCCGCGCTGGGTCCCGCGGAGAGCGCTGTGCGAGGATCGTTGGTTGAGGCTCTGGAGTATGAATAAGCTGATATTCTCCGCGTTCGTCATGGCGGGAGCCGTTCTGGCGCAGGACCCCAGGCAAATAATCGAAGAGGTCCAGAAGCGCTCCCAGACCAATTCACAGCGCTACGAAGGGACGCTCGAAGTAATGGGCGGCGAAAGCCGTATCGCGATTAAGAAATGGGTATTCGAGCGGCTGGGCTCCTTCGGCCAGAGCAAGGCCGTGCTGCGCTTCACCGCGCCCGCCGAGGTCAAGGGCGTCGCTTTGCTGATCGTGAACCATCCCGATCGTGCCAGCGACCAATGGATGTGGCGTCCGAATATCGGACGCGACCAGCGCATCGCCTTGCAGGACCGGTCCACGCGATTCTTCGGCACCGATTTCAGCTTTGAAGATCTGGAGGAGCGGGACGTCAACCAATTCGATTTCAAGCTGCTGGGCGAGGAAAATGGGGCCTGGAAAATCGAATCGCGGCCGCGTAAATCATCGCAATATACACGCTCCATCATGTGGGTGAAGAAAGACAACTACACGGTGGTTAAAGTGGAGGCTTACAACAAGGCCGGTTTGGCGCGGGTGATTGATTATCGGGATTTCGAACAGGTGAAAGGCATCTGGACGGCGCGCACCACGGAAGTATTCGACGCGGGCCGCAAAAGCCACACGATTCTTAAGTTCGACAAACTGGAATATGATCTCCCTCTGAAGGACGACGAATTTACCGTGCAGGCGCTGCGCCGCGACTCATGATCCCGCTGTTATTTACGCTGCTCGCACAGAATTTCGAGCAGCGCGGATTCATCGACAACACCACCACCATCTATCCGCAGACCGCGCCTAACGATTCCGCGCATTTGGTAAACCAGACGCTGTTTCGCTGGGAATTGTCCTACAAAATCGCCCCGTGGCTGAAAGTTTCGGGAGCCTTCGACGCGACTACCGATACACATCAGCAGGTGGAGCGGTCCTTTCACGTCGACTTCGATGGCCGGTCCATCCAGCGCCCGGCTTTTTCGTTGCGGCGCTACAGCGCGACGCTTCACAAGGGAAAATTTACCGCCGAATTGGGCCGCCAGTTTATTCGGTGGGGCAAAGCCGACATCCTGAATCCGACGGATCGCTTCGCGCCGAAAGACTACCTGAGCAACGTGGTCGACGCGGATTTTCTGGGTGTGATTGCCGCGCGGGTGACCATCGAATCGGGAAACAACACCTACGATCTGGTGTGGCAACCGATTTTCACGCCCAGCCGGACACCGCTGCTCGATCAACGCTGGACGGTGTTGCCGGTACAGGCGCAAGGCGTCACCATCGACGACCTGGGCGCGCGCTATCCCGGCGGATCGCAGTACGGGGCACGTTGGAATCACCTCGGCTCCGGCTACGAATATTCATTTTGTTTCTTCGACGGATTTAATAATCTGCCGCTGTTCGATACGACCTTCGATCCACTGACGAACACCGCCGGGTTGCAGCGCTATTATCCCGAGCTGCGCCTGTACGGAGCCGACGCCGCGGTGCCGCTGAAATGGTTCACAGTAAAAGGCGAAGCGGCATATTTCACCTCGACCACGCCGGACACCGATGAATACGCGCTATATGTAATCCAGTTGGAACGGCAGGTCAAGGAATGGTCGTTCGTGGGCGGGTATGCGGGCGAAGTGTTGACCCGCGCGGGGAATCCGTTGCAGTTCGCTCCCGATCGTGGATTTGCCCGCTCCTTCGTCGGACGCGCCGGCTGGACCATCGATGCCAACCGCAGCCTGGCGATCTCGGCGGCAGTACGCGCGGCGGGATCTTTCACTCGATTCGAGTATTCGCAGACCTACGGCCAGCACTGGCGCGCCACAGCAGCGGTGGCTTGGATTCGCGGGGATATGACGGATTTTCTCGGCGAATACCGGCGCAATTCTTACGCGTCGCTCGGGATCAGATATAGTTTCTAGTGATGAGCCGCCGGGCCAGATTCGCGCTGCTGTTGTTCGGATTTGCGACGGCATTCGGGCTGCTCGAATTCGCCTATCACTATCTCGACGTTCTGGCGCGCGGATACCATGAATCGCCGCTGATCCGCCTGATCGAAGAACTGACCGGCAGTTATAGCGCGTTCCTGTGGACGCCGGTGGTCATCTGGGTGGCGCGGCGATATCCGCTCGACCGGGCAAATTGGATGCGCAATCTTCCGATGCATCTGGGGACACTGGTCCTAGCGTCGATCGCGGCAACCTCTTTTATGTGGGGCTCCCGAGTCTTGCTGTTTCCATTATTTGGCCTGGGACCTTACGATTATGGCGCGATGCCGACCCGGTATTTCATGGAATTTCCCATTCAGGCGATTGGCTATGCGATCACAGTCGCCATCATCTGGTTGTACGACGCGCAAGTTCGAGCGGCGGAGCTCGAGAAAAGCCTTGCCAAGGCGCAGCTTCACAATTTGAGGCTCCAACTGCAGCCGCATTTCTTGTTTAACACGCTGAACACTATTTCGTCGGTGATGTACGAAGACGTTCGCGCGGCTGACCGGATGATCGCCCGCCTGAGCTATCTGCTGCGCATGAGCCTGGAGCAGGGCGCCGCCCAGGAAGTGACCCTGGAGCGCGAGATGGAATTCTTGAACCTCTATGTCGAAACCATGAAGGCGCGTTTCGAGGAACGGCTCAGCGTCCACGTGGAGGCGGACGCGGACACCCGCGGCGCGCTGGTCCCTCCGCTGCTGCTACAGCCGCTGGTAGAAAATTCGATCCGCCACGGCGTGGACGCCCGGTCATCGGTGGTGGACATTCATGTGAGCGCCCGCAGGAATAACGGCACCCTATTTCTGGAAGTCCGCGATCATGGCCCAGGTCTCGCGGGGACCAAAGACGCGGCGCTGCACAAAGGCGTCGGCCTGTCGAATACGGCTGAGCGTTTGGAACGGCTGTACGGCGGGTCCCATCACATCGACCTTCAGAACGCGCAGGACGGCGGGCTGGTGGTGACGCTTCGGGTTCCATTTCATGTCGATCAAAATTCTTCTGGTCGATGATGAGCGTCCGGCGCGCCGCAAAATGCTGCGCTTTCTGGAGCCGGCGAGCGATTTCGAGGTAATCGGTGAAGCGGAGGACGGCGCGCAAGCGATCGCCGCCGTGGAGCGGCTGCGCCCCGATGTCGTTTTCCTCGACGTCCAGATGCCGAAACTGGATGGATTTCAGGTGGCCGCCGCGCTAAAGCCGCCGCTGCCCGAGATTGTCTTCGTCACCGCGCATGACCAGTTCGCGCTGAAGGCGTTCGAGGTGCACGCGCTCGATTATCTTCTGAAGCCCTATGACGAGGATCGATTTCGCAAAGTCCTGGATCGCATACGGGAGCGCAGGCAGCCGCGCGGCGACCACGCCTTGGTCGAAAGATTACAAAGATTGCTGGCGGAGATGCAGCCCGCCTCGCGCTACGCCGACCGCGTTCTGGTAACTGAAAACGAGCGTGCATATTTCGTCCCGTTGACAAGTGTCGATTGGGTGGAAGGGGCTCGAAATTACGTCGTGCTGCACGCATCCGGCAAATCGCACACCATCCGCGGCACGCTCGACGGATTCTTCAGGAAACTGAACCCGGATGCGTTCGTGCGCGTGAATCGATCCACCATCGTGCGCCTCGACGGCATCCGCGAGCTTCAGCCATGGTTCCACGGGGAGTACAAGATCGTAATGAAGGATGGCTCGACCATCACCTGGAGCCGCCGCTACGTAACCACGGGATTCCCGGAACGAATCCTGCGGTGACGCCCGTTAAGATGCCTGCGGTGACGCCCGTTAAGATAAAGGAGTGAAGCTTCTCGTGATCCTGATGGCCGCAGCCACGGCCTTCGCGCAGGATTTTTCGGACATCAAAGTCGAAAGAATCGCGAACGGATTACAGTTCGCGGAAGGCCCCGCGTGGTCTGCCGACGGATTCCTGGTCTTCAGTGACACCGCCACGAACAAGCTTCACAAGTTTGTACCCGGCAAGGGCGATTCGGAGCTGGCGACCATCACGGGCGGCCCCATCGGGAATGCGTACGATGCGCAAGGCCGCCTTTACACCTGCGAATTCCGCCAGCGTCGGGTTACGCGGACCTCGAAGAACGGGAAAGTGGACGTGCTGGCTTCGCGCTTCGACGGGAAGCGCCTGAATGCTCCGAACGATATCGTGGTGCGGCACGACGGGCATGTTTATTTCACGGATCCCGCCTTCGGCAACCAGCAGGATACGCGCGAGTTGGATTTCTATGGCGTATTTCACATCACGCCGAAAGGAGATGTCGAGGCAGCGGCCAAGTGGAAGACCAGGCCTAATGGCATCGCGCTTTCCCCGTCGGGACGAATCTTGTATGTCAGCGATTCCGATGCCCGGTGTATCCGCGCCTACGATCTCGACCGCGCCGGTGCAGCGTCGGGCGAGCGCGTCCTGATTGACAAGATTCCCGGCGTTCCCGACGGCATCCGCACCGATGAAAAGGGCAATATTTACGTAGCGGCGAAGGCGGTCTTCGCCTACTCGCCGCAAGGCCAGCCGATCGGCAAGATAGAACTGCCGGAGACGCCGTCGAATCTCGCTTTTGGCGACGGCGATCTGGAAACTCTATTTATCACCGCGCGATCCACGCTTTATCGCGTCAGGATCGGCGTGAAAGGGGCCTCCAATTAGCCGCCGTTACCCGAAACATCCGCTGCTGGGCGTGGGCGCGCTGATCTTCCGCCGCGAATCGATCCTGCTAGTGGAGCGGGGCCGCGAGCCGTTGAAAGGCTACTGGTCATTACCAGGCGGCTTGGTCGAAAGCGGCGAGCTTCTGGCCGACGCCGTGAAGCGCGAAGTGCTGGAAGAAACCGGATTTCGAGTTAAGCCGGTCGAGATGTTCCAGTTATTCGAACGCATCATGCGCGATTCGGATCAACGACCCGAATATCATTACGTCCTGGTTGACTACGTGTGTAAAGTGGTGAGTGGGGAGCTTTGCGCGGGGGATGATGTCAGCCGGACCGAATGGGTGCGGCGCGGTTCGCTCAAAGATTACCGGTTGACCGAAGGAACCCTCGGAGTTATAGAAAAAGCATTCCATGCACGCGGAA
The DNA here is from genome assembly GCA_963705675.1 of Terriglobia bacterium. Lineage (GTDB taxonomy): Bacteria > Acidobacteriota > Terriglobia > Bryobacterales > Bryobacteraceae > Palsa-187. Next base: position 2,244 of record CAVPKR010000025.1, on the reverse strand, counting down.
AACGTTCTTGAATTCGAAGCCCTGAGAGCGCTGGTGGGCCGTTATCTGCGAAGCTCGCTCGGTCGCGCGGAGTTGGCGCGTGTCGAGCCGATTTCAGATCGCGGAACATCGAATCCGCCCTGGCCGATACCGCTGAAGCCATCGATTATCTGCGCGCGGCGTCCGGGCCGCAGACCGGTTCTCGCGGAGCCGCTCGGGTTCGCTTCGATGAAGTAGCCGATCCTGGAATGGCCGTCGCGCGGTTGCGCATCGAAGGCGCGACGCTCGACGCGACCGAAATCTTCGAGCTGGGCCATCTGCTCGATTTAGCGGCCGAAGCGCGCGCAATTCTGCTGACCGCTCGCGACCGGTTTCCACGCCTCGGCAAGCACGCCTCTGCCATCGCCGACCTGCGCGACCTGGTCAACGACCTTCGCGGCAAGATTCTTCCCGACGGCAGCGTTGCCGATCATGCCAGTGTGGCTTTGGCTCGTCTGCGCCGCGAAGTGGAGAAGCAGCGCCAGTTGATCCAGAAATCGCTGGAGCGATTCCTGCGCGCCCATTCGGCCGACGGCACGCTGCAAGAGGATTTCGTCACCATCCGCAATGACCGGTTCGTGGTTCCCGTGGTCACCGGCCGGGAGCGCCGCGTCGACGGCGTGATTCATGGCGCCAGCGGCAGCGGTCATACTCTGTTCGTCGAGCCGCTCGAAACCATCGACCTTAATAATGAGCTGGTCCGGCTGCACGAAGAAGAGCTGCGGGAGGTTCACCGCATCCTGCGCGAATTTACCGCGCGCCTGCGAAAGCACGCCGTCGAGATCGCAGCCACCGCGGCCGCGCTCGGCGAGCTGGAATTTCTTTTCGCCAAAGCCGAATACGCCATCGATTTCAACTGCACCGTTCCCCGCCTCAGCCCGCCTGATGCGCGCGTGTTGAATTTGAAGGAGGCTCGCCATCCGTTGCTGGCGGATCTGTTCCGCAAGCAGCGAAAGACGGTGGTCCCGGTATCGCTGTCGCTCGATGAGCCGACCCGCACCCTGCTGATCAGCGGTCCGAATACGGGCGGCAAGACCGTGGCACTGAAGACCGTGGGATTGCTCGCCCTGATGACCCACGCCGGACTTCCCGTGCCCGCCGCCGAAGCCGAATTTCCTTTGTTCGACGACGTGCTCGCCGACATCGGCGATCATCAGTCGATTCAGGAAAGCCTCAGTTCGTTCTCAGCACATATGACCATGCTGCGGACCATGCTGGAGCGTGCCACCGCGAATTCGCTGGTGCTGGTGGACGAACTGGGCCGCGCCACCGATCCCGAGGAAGGCGGCGCGTTAGGAGTCGCGGTGCTCGATGCATTCCGGCGTCGCGGCGCTTTTACGCTGGCGTCGACTCATCTGATGGCGATGAAAGTTTACGGGGCATCGACCGCCGGCGTTCGCAACGGCTCCATGGGATTCGACGAAGAAACGTTGGAGCCCACGTATGTCTTACGCCTCGGCGCGCCCGGTAAATCCGCGGGCCTCGACATTGCCAGCCGTCTTGGTTTCGATCCGGCTCTAATCGCGGAAGCGCGCTCCCGCATGACTTCGACCGAGCGCGACGTTTCTCAATTCCTCGCCGAGCTTCATGCCCGCATCGATGCGCTCGAACAGGAGCGCCGGGAGGTGAACGCCCGCGCCCAGGTCGTCGAGGAACGAGAACGCTCTCTCGAACAGACCTTCGAGCGCCGCTATTCGGCCAAAATTCGCGAACTGGAACAGCAAGCCGCGAAGCTCGCGAACGAGTTCGAGCAGCGTGCTCAGGAAACCCTGAGCGAACTGAGCCAAAAAGCTCGCGCGAAAGTCGCCAGGACCAAGCGCGAGTATCAGGAATCAATGGAATCGACGGTTGCGTCGATGACGCCCGCGCCCGCCCAACCTGCGCCGCCGCGCGTCAAGCTCGAAATAGGCGCGCGAGTGCGCCTGAAAGGGATTCGGCAGCCCGCCACGGTTCGCCGCATCCTGACCGGCGACCTGATCGAAGTCGACGCGGGCTTTCTCAAGATGCAAGTGTCTTCGTCTGATATCGAGGAAATACTTCCGCCCAGCGACGCGCCGGTTCGCTCCTCCGTCAGCTTCCAGCAGGGCCCCAGCTTCGACGCTTCTTATCGCGAAATCAACCTGATCGGCCAGCGCGCCGAAGCCGCGGTGGAGCAGGTGGACAAGCTGCTGGACAACGCCGCGCTCGCGCAAGTGGAACGCGTCCGCATCGTCCACGGCCACGGCA
>CAVPKR010000024.1:0-28090 GCA_963705675.1 Terriglobia bacterium | reverse complement strand
GCTGTTGAAGGCACTCCGGCTCGTAGGTGCAGACGCGAATGAGGAGCTTTTGCCGACGCCGGCCCGAATGAGATCGAATTACGCTACGCGTCCCTAGGCGAGCGCCGTACCAAGCAGGCAATAATCTTGGTCGAAGCTTCGTCTTATGTCTACGCTGCAATCGCGGTACCCTCGCTGAACGCGTGGGAGCGCATCGCAGTCTTCGAATGCTGGTGCAAGTACGAAGGGTCCACGCTTTTGGATGATTTTGTCCGCGTCGAATACACGGATCACGGCATTCCAGACCTAGTATTACGAGCAAGTGGCGGCGGCACTGGTCTCTACGAGCAGACGGAGGCACGCTTCGCTTTACAAGGTAGTGAGCTGAGTAAGGCGCTGTCGTTCATAAGCCGAAAACGCACGTGGCCGATCGGGACACACACATGTCTTTACGAACACCGGTGGTTCACAAGGGGTTAACTCGTGGAGGCCAAGGCGACGTTCGAAAGTGAACCAATAGACTGGGATATGGCTGATGCTCGCAACTTCAAATCGATAACCTGCACCGCTTACAAATGGGACGCCGTGAGTTTCGCATACATGCGCTCCGGCGCTCCCCACCTATGCAAGTACGAGCCTCCGAAATAGGCTCGTGGCGCCGTGGATAAAGACGGCGGCCTCGACCGGCCCCGCTACTCATCGACCCGCTGAGTCGTCTTACGCGTCAAATACCAAACATTGAAGTCGAACTCGACCTTCGTACTCCTCAGACAGATCGCCGGATACGGCTAACCCCCAGGCTGATCCGGTCATTACAGGAAACGTTTGAAACAGCCGATACCAATAACGTCTGAAACACGCTGTTCTGGTAACGTTTCAAATGTGCTAACATTTTTGGGTGCCGATCAAATGAATCGGCCTCGGAGGATTATGCGTACTACGCTCACAATACTGGCTGTACTAACCCTGGCATTGACCGCTTCGGCCATGCCGGTAACTTGGACCTTGACAGGAATCGTTCTAAACGGCGGCGTGGCCACCGCCACGGGATCGTTCACGTTTGATGCCGACGCGGGAACTGCGTGCTCAACCACGCTATCGCCCTGCGGCACCTTCTCGAACGTCGACATCACCACCTCCCTTGGCGGAGGTCTGCCCGCGGAAACCTTTCTGTACACCTGCGGAACGGACGTCCCGACTTGCACCGGCGCATCGCCGGACTCCACCGAAGCACTCTTCCTGACCTCGACGAATCCCAATCAAACCGGCATGGTGGCGTTGGCCTTCTTTTTCACGGAGTAGGCCTCCATCCGCCGAACGGACTCAGCGACGCCGGGGGAACCATCGATGTCAGCAATTCCAGCTTGGCCGTCGGCGCTGTCGCGAAATCGCCTTGCAATAACGCGGCTTGCGCCTCTCCTACCTCGCCGTTCCTTGCCAGCGTAGCTGGAACGGTGGTGGCGCCGTCAGCGACCCCCGAGCCTTCTTCCGCGCTATTGCTCGGCGGACCTCTCGCACTATTCGCATTCGCGCGATTCCGGGCCCGCCGCCGGACCCGCTAAGACTTCGCGCTTTTCTTTCTCCCCGCGCCCGCCTTCGGCTTTAACGAGCTGACATAGGCGTAGCTGCGGTCGAAGTACTGCTTCAGCTCCCCGGTCGAGCCGAGCAAGGCATCCGGAACCTCGACGTACTCGGGCTGGACTTTTCCATACGCATCGCACAGCTTGGCACGGTACTTATCGAGAAACGCTTGCCGCTCTTCCGGCGGCAGGCGAAGCTCGAGTTTGCCTTCCTTGCTCAGGTAGCTGAACATGTTGCCGTTGACAGACGTGTAAGGCACCGTCGCCCCTTTCCGCTCAATCGTCGGATTAGTGGCCACCAGCCTCTCATAAAGCTTAAGTCTGTCAGCCGGTATTCCTGCGGCGTGTTTCCCCATGCGAGTCGTTTCCTTTCCCGATTCGTCGATGCCCAGCGTCGTCTTACGTTTCAAATACCAGCACGACAGAATACAACTCCGCCAGAGTTGGAACATCGCCCAGTTACCGCGGCGCCGGATTATCGGAAGCTGGAATAGCCTTACACTTAAACATGCGGGCAACACCTGTTCTGTTGATTCTTGTATCCTGCGCGATCGCGGCAAATCAGCCGATCTTTACCTTCTCTTTTCCCTTCCGGCACCACAGTCGCGGCCATGGCGGTGGACGCGTCGGGAAACACCTATCTCACCGGCTCGACAACCTCTTCGATCTTTCCTCCGACCGCGGGCGTGCTTCAAACCCAGTTCAGCGGCGGTACTTGCGAGTCTATGCCGGGCTTCCATGGAGCCCCGTTGAACTTTCCGTGCACGGATGCGTTCGTGATCAAGCTGGACCCGGCAGGGAACGTCTTATTCGCGACCTACTTCGGCGGCAACGGAAACGAGACCGGCGCCAGCGCGATTTGCGTGGATGCGAGCGGGAATGTCTACCTGGGCGGCACCACGGGTCCGAATAGTATCAGTCAGCCGGATACATTTCCGGTTACGGCCGGCGCCGCGTTCACCAACCTGGCGGGTGGCGGATTCGTCGCGAAACTCAACTCGTCGGGAACTGCGCTTGTCTATTCGACCCTTCTTCCGGTAATCCGCCGGCGCTGGCCTGAGCGGGCCGTGGCCATGGCGATCGATGCCGCGGGCGAGGTCTATATCGCTTCCACCACCGGGCCTCGCCATTTCCAACCACGCCCGGCGCGTTTCAGTCCACGCCGCCGGCTATCCAAACGGTTCGGGCGTGGTCGCCAAACTGAATGCGTCCGGGTCGGCGCTGCTCTACGCAACGTACCTGTCCGGCAATGGACTGAGCAGTCCGCAAGGGATCGCCATCGACGCGGCAGGCGACGCCTTCGTCGCCGGGTTCACCCAGGCGCCCGATTTTCCGGTCACGCCGGGAGCATTTCAAACCGGCTACTTTCCCAGCGCGGAGTACATGGAGTTTGTCACCAAGCTGAACCCTCAGGGAACGGGCCTTGGTTTATTCCACATTTCTCGGCGCCACGGTGAACTCCGCGTCTCGGAGATAAAAGTGGATGCGCAAGACGGAGCGTACGTGTTGGCGGCAGGTGGCGCGGAACTGTCTTCCGGAGGCTATCTTTCGCACCTAAGCGCCGACGGATCGGCCCTCGTCTACTCGACGTATGTCCCCACTGTGACCGGCTTCGATTTAGATTTGGATTCGGCGGGCAGCGCGTTTGTTGCCGGCGTGTCGGGGACTGCGGTTCTTGCGGCATCTCCGGGAGCGTTTCAATCGGGATCAGTGGGAAACACCGGCAACGCGTGATCGCGGCGAAATTCACCTCCGATGGACAGTTTGCCGGCGCTACCTACGCGTATGTATCGCCGACGGCCGGCGGCAGGCCACTGATCGCGGTGGCTCCCAGCGGCGCGATCATGCTGGCGGAGGGGCCCAGTAAGACCGTCATCAGCATCTTCCCGTGGCTGACGGCGCAGAACGCGGCGAGCGGCACAGCGGGCACCGTCGCGCCAGGAGAGATCGTCACGCTCCGAGGTTACGGCCTTGGTCCCGCGACGGCCGCCGTGGCATCGAGTCAGGCGCCAGTGGACCAACTGGGAGGCACTCAGGTCACCTTCGGCGGAGTTGCCGCTCCGATATTCTCCGCGCAGTCGCAACAAGTCACCGTGCAAGTGCCGTGGGAGATCGCCGGCCAAACGTCCACTGAAGTCGCCGTCACTTACAATGGTGGTCCGCCGGCCGGGTCGTCGGCATCGGCACCGGTGGTTGTCGCGGCGGCCGCGCCGGGGATTTTCGCCGTCGCGAATTCCGACGGGACGCTGAATTCTCCGTCCAATCCGGCAAAGGCGGGGGTTTCAATCACGATCTACGGAACCGGCGGCGGTGTGACGAATCCCCTCGGAATAACCGGGGGACTATGGCCGATCACCGCATCGCTTCCGACTCTGACCCTGCCGGTATCAGTTATCGATCGGGGGAACGAATGCCACTGGTTCTCTACGCCGGATCGGCCCCCACGCTCGAATCCGGATACTTCCAAATTAACGTAGCTCTGCCTTCGGGCCTTCAGGCTTCGCCGTCGGCGAATCTTGTGGTAACGGTCGAAGGCTCGTCGAGCGTACGCTGTTCCGATTTCTATTCAGTAGCCGGCTGTAAGCTTGCGAGATAGTTTGTGCGGTGTGAACCTGCGGAGAAACATAGCGCCGGACTACCGGAAGCTGACGGGGGGGCTTTGTCCTCTGACGCAAGCTCAACTTACCACAAATCAGTCCGCGCCCTCCAAGAACCTTCTCTAGCGGAATTGCAAGCCTCGCACGTCAATGCTGCCCTCGGTGGGGTGCTCCGGCTGGGGCTCGGGGTTAAAGGATTGGACGGATCCGGCGTAGACCACCCTCGAAGGTGAGGACCATGTCAGATGCGTGATCCTCGTGACGTCGTGGTTGGGGGTGATGTCGTTAGGACGACCCGCGATGCGGCGGCTCCACAGGTCCATGACCTCAATCGCATCGCTGGGGCAGTGGCCATTGTATCCCGCGCTGCAGTGGGAGATTTGGACGTACGCCAAGTATTGTCCGGAGGGAGAAACCGTGCCTCCCCGCATGGCGGTGGCGAAAGTGTTGCCGAATCGGGTTACGCGGTGCGTCGCGAGGTTGTAGTTAAAGATGGTCCACGGCCGAGACTGCCACCCTCCGTTCCCGATGACGAAATATAGTTTTTGGCGCCGTTCATCCCACGCTATTACTCCGGCCATCCTACCAGGACATGCGGGGCAGGGCGATTTTGGAGGTCCGCTGCAGATCCGTTCGTCTCCGTTGCCCGTGTAATTCCCAGAGCAATCGTTAACTCGAGTTAGGTTCGTGAGATCTATGCGCCACTCCTTGCTACCTTGACGAATTTGAATTTCGTTGGAATCCATGTAAGGGATCTCAAGGGAATCGAAATGCAAGCCGGCCTGCGCCGAGATGGACGGCATAAGCAGCAGGGCAGGGAGGAATCGAAGTATGAGCTTAATTTCCACTTACTGCCTCAGTTAAGCACACCGCATGACACCGTGGCGTCAAGCGCCTCGCGCACGTAAAAGGGAACAGTCAATGGAGGATAGGTATGTTGCCATCTATCGGCGATGCACCCACCATCAAAGGCAGCCGCCAGGCTGCCGCAGCACCCTCGACTACCTTCGCGACGCTACTTGTCCACCCGCTGAGTCGTCTTACGCTTCAAATACCAGCAGGGATGATAGCGTCGATGCGGCGCCGACCAGTTATCAATGCCACCTGCTGGAAGTGGGTTAGAATGACGTCGGAATGTTCACCGTTGTCTCCTCGCTTGCAGTCACTTCCGTGCTCTTTGTAGCAGGAACAGCGTTCGACGCTCGCGCTGAGGCCGCTGGTAGTCGAGCGGTCGGCCAAGCAGCCCATGCGCCCACCGAAGCGCGCGAGATCACATATGAAGAAGCTCATGATCTGCTGACGGCGTTTTTGAAGGTGCCGATGGAAAAGTCCGGCGACACGGGGTACAAGGAGTTTTACTTCTTTATGGCTGACATGGGTAGCTTGCCCTGCCGCCCATGCGTTCGGCAAGGCCTAAAAGGAGTCTACATTGGGAACTTTCAGTATTATGCCGTAGACCGAAGAACTGGCGACGTCTGGAGTTCCGTAATCTGCGAGCGAATTGCGCCGCGTAAGCTAACTAGGCTCCAGGTGGCGCTACGCAAGCGCATCGGCTTAACGAATGTCGAATACGGAGAGCTAAAAAGGCCGGGTCCCTTGTGCGAACCCGGCATGCCGCGGAAGTAACCCGACGTTCTCAAGGAAACATGGTGTTATCGGAAACGTGGGTTTCCCGGCCTGACCCTCCCGTCTGGGGATGTCGGTCCCCGCGGCGCACGCGCCGATACACCCACCACCAAAACCAGCGGCCTGGCCTCGACTACCTTCGCTACTCTACTCGTCCACCCGCTGAGTCGTCTTACGCTTCAAATACCAGCACGGCGGATACCCCAAGTGCGGCGCTAACGACTGAACACAACTCTGCGTCTCCTCCGGAACATTGAAGTCAAACTCGGTCTTCTTATTCTTCAAATGGATCGCCAGATAAGGCTGCACTTCCAGCTTCCCCAGCGGCTGAAAACGCGCCGCCGCGTAATCCGCGCCATAAATCACCGCCAGGAAAACGATCACCAACAGAGCGGCCCGCTTCATTCGATCGACACGACTTGCAGTTGCGCCAATTGCTTGTAATACCCGAGCAGCGCCTCGCCGCTGATCTTCCCATACGCCGCGCTCAGGATGTCGCGGATCTGTCCCACGTTGCGCTGGCCGTCCGCCAGGTTCACCGCTTCATATTCGATAATGCCGCGATCCGGAACCCCCGCCAGCGGATCGGGACCGGTCGTCGTCTTTCCGCTGAAGTGCGCGTAGCCGCCGGGAACCACGTCCAATAACCCGATGACCCCGGGATTGCGGCGCGGAACCATCTTGAACGTCGATTCCTCCCCCGCCGGAGCCTGCTTCCCGAACGCAGCCAGCGCCTGCACGGCTTGATTCTCCCGGCGATTGATCTGCGTCGTCAGCGAAGGAATCAACGCGTGCGCCGCCGGTGCGAAATCGGCTAACGACGCCAGCGTTTCGCGCTCCTGCCGAGCCGACTCCGCGACCAGGTTCGCAGCTTCCCGAGCATCCGGTTCGGCCAGCGCCCGCTTCAACGCCTCGCTCTGCCGCTTGCCGCCCCGTGCGAATACCTCGGCCACCAACGGCCGCACGTCGCCGCTGCCGATGCTCGCCAGGAAGTATCCCGAAGCCGCGCCGATCACCGCAACGCGCCGCAATTTCGTCGGATCGATGTTCGAAGACCGGTCGCCGTCCGTGTGAATATACGCATCCGGCGAATCACGAAAATAAATCGAAGGAATGTGATAAGTCGACTCGTAAACCTGGTGATCGCTGCCCATGCTGAACGGAGTAAAATCCGCCCACATCGCGTCTTTCGAGCCTTCATTCGAAAGAATATTATCCGTGGCGTCGCCTTCAAGAATAAACTTCATGCTGCCTTGAATCACGTACTCGCCGAAAACCTCGGCCACGTCGTTGATGAAACTCGGAATCGACGCGGGCGTCCGATCGATGTGAAACACCGAGTGCGTGATCTTCGGATCGCCTCCCACCATATCCATATGAACCACCGCGCGAATCCGTCCCGCGATATCGGGGTGCCGAGCCAGGTAACAAGTGGTCCCCGCGATCTCCGGCGGAAAAATGAACCGAATGGTCCGGCGCGGACGCGGCAAAGTCCCATCGCGAATCAGCTTCGACAGAATCCGCGCGTCTTCCAGGATCGTCGAACAGCCGCTCGCATTGTCGTTCGCCGACGGCTTCTGATGATCCAGATGGCAACTGTAAACGATCTCCCCAGCTTCAGCGTCGGTTCCCGGAATCGTCGCGGTCACCACGTCAAACGACCCCGGTGCGCGCCGCGCATCGACCTTGGCGTGCAGCCGGATCGCTTCGCCGCCGGCCAGCCGCCTGCGAAATTCCTGGGCTTGCCCCTGCGAGATCATGAACGCAAACTTGTTCGGGTCGTAATACGACAGATGCCCCCAGCGCACCAGGCTGGGATGCTCGCCGAGCCAGATCGTGTCCTGATTCTGCGCGTAGCTGAGGATCCCCACAGCTCCGCGCTCCACCGCAATTCTCTGAACCTGTTCCGTATTGCCGCCCGCCAGGACGATCTTGCCGCGGATATTCTTATCGGCGTAATCCTTCGTCGAAGTCCCCGTTCCCACGTCGACCAGTTCGGTGGTCACGTCCGCGCTCTCGCTGAAATCGGCGAGCACGATCGGATTCTTGGACCAGTCTCCGATCACCACCTGCCTGGGTGAAATTTCCGTCAGAATCGCGCTCGAAATCTGCCATCCCAGATAAGATTTGAACGTGTTGTATGTCGCCTTCCCGTCCGCCGGGAAGTTCTCGATGTGAGCGTCATCCAGGCCATATTGTTTGGCCTTCGCCACGATCAGGTTCGCCCCGTCGTTGAATCCGGCCGTCGCCGGGACGCGATGATGCTCGCCCAGCGCGATGATCGTGTCGAGCGGTAATTCTCCCGAAGCCTCGCCCACAATCGCATTCAACCGCGCATCCGGCATCAGCGTGGTCTTCTGCGCGTATAACGCGGACAAGCAACTAAGCAAAATAGCGAAGCGCATCATTTTGTCCCATGCTACACCGTTGGCCTTTCAACGTGATACCATCCGTGCCAATAGGAGGCTCTTCATGGATCGCCGGAATTTCTTCCAGATCGCCGCGGGCTCGGCCGCGCTTGCCGTTTTCCAGGACAACGCGATTGAGCGTGCCCACGCCGCATCCGAAGCCGTCAACGGCCGTAAGCCCGAAGACGTCGCGCGCGATGAGGATTATTGGACCGAAATCCGCAACGCCTTCACCATCGACCGCAATATCATCAACTTCAACAACGGCTATTGCAGCCCTTCGCCCAAACCGGTGCAAGAAGCGATGTATCGCTACCTGGAGTTCAGCGACATGGGTCCGTACCACACCATGATCGCCAACCTGGAGCCCAAGATTGAGATGGTGCGCCGCCGGCTCGCCGACGTTGCCGGTTGCGATCCGGAAGAGATGGCGATCACCCGTAATTCCAGCGAATCTCTCGAAATCGCCCAATGCGGCATCGACCTCCAGCGCGGCGACGAGGTTCTGACCACCAATCAGGATTACCCGCGCATGCTCACCACCTTCCGCCAGCGCGAGCGCCGCGAGGGGATCGTCCTGAAAACCATTTCCTTCCCCGTCCCGCCCCCCAGCATGGACGACTTGTATCAGCGCTTCGAGCGCGCTGTGACCCCGAAAACCAAGCTGATCCTCGTCTGCCACATCACCAACCGGACCGGCCAGATTTTCCCCATCCGGCGCATCTGCGACATGGCCCACGCCCGGAATATCCCCGTGATCGTCGACGGAGCCCACGCTTTCAATCACTTCCCCTTCAAAATCTCAGACCTGGATTGCGATTATTACGGCGTCAGCCTCCACAAATGGACCTGCGCCCCCATCGGTACTGGGTTCTTATATGTTAAGAAGTCCCGCATCGCCTCCACCTGGCCCCTGATGGCCGCCAGTACCAGCCAGGACCACGACATTCGCAAATTCGAGGAGATCGGCACCCATCCGGCCGCCAATCATGACGCCATCAGCCAGGCGCTGGTCTTCAATGAGAACATCGGGATTGACCGTAAGGCCGCCCGGCTCAGGTATTTACGCGACCGGTGGGCGCATCGGCTGGCCGAGAATTCTAAAGTCAAAATCCTGCATAGCCCGGACCCGGCGCAGTCCTGCGGCATCGGCTTCCTGGCGTTTAAAGGTGCGGATCCGGGCAAAATCCACGACGCTTTGTGGACTAAGTATGATATTTTGACGGCTCGCGTCGCCCATGAGGAGTTTGACGGCCTCCGTGTCACCCCGCACATTTACAGCACCATTCGCGAGGTGGACACCTTCTCTGAGGCGGTGGAAAAGGAGCTCAAGGCTTCTTAAAGGCTAGAGAACGAAAACAAAAACCATTGACATTGTAATTGATTGGAGATAAACTCGACCGAACCGGTGGGCATTCCCTACCGGACGGTCGGTCATAGAAGGTTAGTCTTTTTTAACGGTTTAGCAGTCTTCTAAATGCTTCAGGAGGGTGGGGCCATGTTGACCAAGTTAGGTTTGTGCGCGGCGCTTTTGGGGTTAAGCGTTGCGCTCACCGCTCAAGCTCCGACAGGAATTATTACGGGTATCGTCACCGATGAAACCGGCGCCGTTATCCCTAACGCAACAATCACCATTACGAACAAGGCCACAGGCGCTGCGCGAACCGCCACCGCGAATGCGGAGGGTTTGTATAGCGCCGTCTCGCTAGAACCGGGCGATTATGAAGTTCGCTCCGAGGCGAACGGATTTAAGACTTCGGTCCGCGCGGCAACGGTAACCGTCGGCGGTACCACTCAAGTCAACATGCCTATGTCGCTAGGCGGAACCAAAGAGGTTGTGACCGTAGAGGCTGCTACGGCGCAAGTCAACTATGAAAGTCACACCGTGGAGGGCGTCATTTCCCGGTCCACGATTCAGGATCTTCCGCTGAACGGACGCAGCTATCTGCAACTTGCGGCGCTGGAACCGGGCGTAACCATCACGCCGGGATCGGTGGCGCAGTTCAATACGCTTTTCACAGTCAGCGTTCTGGGCGCCGGCAATCGAACGGTGGTAACCGTCGACGGCGGCAACATTTCCGATAACATCGACGTGGGCGGCGGGATCGCTTCCATGAACTTCTCCCAGGACATGGTTCAGGAGTTCCAGATTTCAGAGGTCAACTTCGATCTGGCGACACCGATCGCAGCTGGCGGCGCCATCAACATGGTGACGCGCTCCGGCAGCAACGACTGGCACGGCAGCGGGTATTTCTACTACCGCGACCATAATATGGCCGCCTATCCGTACCTTCAGCGCATTCCCAGCATTCCAAATCCGTTCTTCGTCCGTCGCAATCCAGGCGCCTCGCTCGGCGGGCCGCTGAAGAAGGATAAACTGTTCTTCTTCTTCAACTACGAATTTATGAACCAGGTGGCGGCCACTCCTATTTTGTCCACCGACCCCGCTTTTCAGTCCCTTCAGAACGCGTACGGAAGCCCGTATGTCAGCAAGCAGATCAGCGCGCGTTTCGACTATCACTTGAACGATAAAAACAATCTGTTCCTGCGCTATTCGCATGATGGCAATTCGGGCTTTGGGCAGTCGCTCGAATTCGGAGATCCTTCCAATTGGGCGCACAATACCAACTGGGCCGATCAAGGCATCCTGGGAGTCACCAGCTCCATCACTCCGACTCTGGTGAACGACGCGCGGTTCCAATTCAATTACTGGAACAATCACAACTCGCAGGCTACCGCGTCGGATTGTTCGGCGCCATGCGTTGCCGGCAGCCTGCCCAACATCTATGCCTTTACCGGCGGCAATTTCCCCGCGATCGGCCCGAACTTCAATGCTCCCCAGGCACGTAATACACGCCGTTTTGAACTCGTGGAGGGATTGAGCTGGCAAAAAGGAAGCCATCGTCTTAGGTTTGGTGGAGATTTCAACCCTACCCGTTCGGCCGGACTATGGGGCTTCTGCACTCCGATGTGCGTAGGCGCATTCTCGCCAACATACCTGGCGAACTCCTTCGCCGGACCGGCGGCCGCGATCATACCGCTGCTTTTTCCGACGGTTCCAACCAAGGTCAAGACCGATGCCGATGTCCTCAACCTTCCGGTCGTAAACATCGGGAGCAGCATTTTCAGCGGCGTCGGAGTTCGGGGCGGTTTCCACTCCCGCGGCCTACGATCATAACCAGAACGAGAACTTCAATCAATACCGGCTGTACTTCCAAGACGTCTGGAAGGTCAAGGAGAACTTCACTCTCAACTACGGGCTGGCTTGGAACGCGCAAACCGGCTTCTACAATTCGGATGTCCCGCGTCCTGCGTATTTGGCTCCGATTCTCGGCTCCAACAACCTGGGCCCGACGCAAAACAACACTAAGGAATTTCAGCCGGCGTTCGGTTTCGCGTGGAGTCCCTTCAAGGACCACAAGACTGTGATCCGCGGAGGTGCAGGCATTTACTGGGATAGTACACCCGGCTATTACAAGCTGCGGGAAGCCGCTTCGATCGATCCTCCGGGCGCGGACCGGAACACCCTAGCGGCTAGCGCCTTCACGAACAATATTCCCGGGCCATTCGGCGGTTCGGGCATCCTGAATATCTTTGGCCCCGGAAATAATCCGGCCTGTCCGATTCCGGGCCTGAATTGTGCTCCAATACCGATCGGCTCGCCGCTTCCCCTGGCTTCTCTCACGACGATGACGGTCGGCCAGTTCGTCAACCTGGTGAATCAGGAACTTCCCAGCGTGGCGGCCGTTCTTTCTCCCCCGAACCCTCAGAGGAGCGGACCTTTCCAGTACGCCAATATCAATTACGCCAAGCAGGGAGTGGAAATCTATCCGCAGAGCTTCCCGCTGGCTCGCAGCTATCAAACCTCCCTCGGCGTTCAGCGCGAGCTTGGCGGAGGCATGGTGCTGACGGCCGATTGGGCCCGCCGGCAGGGTGAAAACGTGAGCCTGGGCGAAGTGGATCAGAACCTGTACAATCGCTTCCAGGGCAGCTCAACACCCGTTCCGGTCATCCCCCTTTGCAAGACCAGCCCGGACTACAATCCTGCGGACGAGTGCTCCTCGGGGTCGATCACCTTCTGGAACGACGAGGGCCGCGCAATCTATGAAGGATTGCTCGTGAAGCTGCAAAAACGCTTTTCACATCGGTACCAGTTCATCGCCTCCTATGCATTGCAGCGCGCCACGACAGAGAATGTTTGGGACGACGCGCACTATGCAGCCGGATACGGACAGTATCTTCCCCATCACAATCTGACGATTGCGGGAACGGTGAATTTGCCATGGGGCTTCACGATCAGTATGAACTCGTCCTTCATCAGCGCCACACCGGGAACGCCGACGGTCTCGACTTCGTCGGGACTCATCCTACCCGGCACGGTACCGGCCGGAAGCAGTGAGCCGCTTCCAGGAGTCGCTTATGGCAGCCTGAACGCCGGATGCGACCAGTCCTGTTTGGAGGCAGCCGTCGCCAAGTACAATTCGACCATCGTCGGGAGCGTGAACGCAAAAGGCCAGGTGATTCCAGTTTCGTCGTCGATCATTCTTCCGAAAAGCTTCGCTTTCGGCGCTCCCACCATTTCGCAGGATTTCCGTCTCACCAAGATCTTCACCTTCAAGGAGCACTACAAATTCAACGTTTTCGGGGAGTTGTTCAACGCCTTCAATATCTCGAATCTAACGGGATATTCGTATGCGCTGGATACGGGCACGCCCGGCTCAGTGGGAACTAATTTCGGTCAGCCGACTTCCCGTCCAGGCCAACTATACGGTTCGGCGGGGCCCCGCGCAGCGCAGGTAGGAGCTCGCTTCACGTTCTAACTGCCGTCTAGTTTCTAACTTCGAGCGGGAGTCCCACCCGGGGCTCCCGTTTTCTTTTTCGTAAAACCCTCCCATCCTTCGATAGAATAGCTAGCAAATGGCGAAATTCACATTTGCGATCCTGCTTGCCCTGCCCGCGTTTGCCCAGACCGCCCCCCGCGCGGTCACGACCGCCGATTACGCCCATGCGGAAGCATTCATGGGGTACCGAACCACGCCCCTGGTCTATGGAGCCGTCGCGCGGCCTAGCTGGATCGACGGCGACCGTGTCTGGTATCGAGTCTCGACCGCGGCTGGAACCGACTTCGTCATGGTCGATGCCGCGCGAGGCGCCAAGTCCCCAGCCTTCGATCAGGCCAAGCTAGCCGCGGCCCTGTCGACGGCGGCGGGAACGACGTACGATGCCCATCACCTGCCGTTCACCGACTTCGAACTCGCGGGCGATACCATTTCCCTCAACATCGGGTCCAAACGCTGGAAATGCGATCTCGCCGGGAACCAGTGCGCCGC
Source organism: Terriglobia bacterium (assembly GCA_963705675.1). GTDB lineage: Bacteria > Acidobacteriota > Terriglobia > Bryobacterales > Bryobacteraceae > Palsa-187. The sequence goes on along the minus strand of CAVPKR010000024.1, from coordinate 14,570 downwards.
CGACGCTGCGGGCGGAGGAAGACGAGGCCGCGGCGGAAGCAACGAATCCATCTCGCCCGATAAGAAGCGAGCCGTCTTCATTCGCGACAACAATCTCTGGTCGCGCGACATCGAGAGCGGCAAGGAAACTCAGCTCACCACCGACGGCGCAAAGGACTTCGCCTACGCGACCGACAATGCCGGCTGGGCATCGAGCGATCGGCCCATCGTGATGTGGTCTCCCGATTCGAAAAAAGTCGCCACTTATCAGCAGGACGAGCGCGGCGTCGGCGAGATGTACCTGGTGAACACCACCGTGGGGCATCCCGAGCTGAAGGCGTGGAAATACCCGCTGCCCGGCGACGCCGTGATCACCACCATCCAGCGCGTGGTGATCGATGTGGCGGACCCGCACGTGGTGCGCCTGAAAATGCCCGCGGATGAACATCGGTCGTCGCTGTGCGATAACATCGCTTGCCGCGGCGGCGAATGGTCGGATGTGCAGTGGAACGGCGATTCCTCCGCCGTCGCGTTCGTCTCCACGTCGCGCGATCATAAGCAGGAACACCTGAAGATCGCGAACGCATCCACCGGCGAGATTCGCGACATCCTGGACGAATCCGTCCCGACCTTCTACGAGTCCGGCAACGGACGCGTCAATTGGAAATATCTCCCGGATTCGAACGAGCTGATCTGGTTCTCCGAGCGCGACAACTGGGGACAGCTTTACTTGTACGATGCGGCCACGGGACGCTTGAAAAACCAGATCACCACCGGCGAGGGCAGCGTCAGCCAGCTTCTGCGCGTCGACGAAAAGAATCGCGTGCTGTATTTCCTGGCCACCGGACGCGAGCCGGGCCGCGATCCCTATTTCATCCATTTCTACCGCGTAGGCTTCGACGGAAAAGAACCTTGCGTTGCTCACACCTGAAGACGCCAATCATGAAATCACGCTCTCCGCCCTCAGGGAAATACTTTGTCGACAGCTATTCGAAACCTGACGTTCCCTCGGTAACGGTCCTCCGCGATGCAGAGCGGAAAGCTGGTCAGCGACTCTCGAGAAAACCGATTTTCGAAGCTCCTGGCGACGGGCTGGAAGCCTCCGGTACCCTTCGTCGTGAAGGCGCGCGACGGCTCGACCGATCTTTACGGCCTGATGTTCAAGCCGACGAATTTCGACCCCGCGAAGAAATATCCGATCGTCAATCACATTTATCCCGGCCCTCAAACCGGCAGCGTAGGCAGCCGCAGTTTTTCAGCCGCGCGTGGCGATTGCCAGTCGCTCGCCGAGCTCGGATTCGTCGTGATCGAGCTGGATGGCATGGGAACACCCTGGCGCTCCAAGAAATTTCACGAAGCTTACTTCGGCAACCTCGGCGATAATACGCTGCCGGATCAAGTCTCGGGAATGAAGCAGCTCGCCGCGAAATATCGCTGGATCGATCTGGATCGCGCCGGCATCTACGGCCATTCCGGCGGTGGATATGCGACCGCGGACGCGATGTTCCGTTATCCCGATTTCTTCAAGGTGGGGATCTCCGAAGCCGGCAATCACGACAATCGCGAGTATGAAGACGACTGGGCCGAAAAGTGGCAAGGCCTGCTGGTCAAGAATGCCGACGGCACCACCAATTACGATAACCAGGCGAATCAACTGGTCGCGAAAAATCTGAAAGGCCACCTGCTGCTGGCGCACGGCACCATGGACAACAACGTCCCGCCGTACAACACGTTGCTGGTGGTGAATGAGCTGATCAAGGCCAACAAGGATTTCGACCTGCTGCTGCTCCCGAATCGCAATCACGGGTTCGGAAATGAGCCGTACATGGTGCGCCGCCGTTGGGATTATTTCGTGCGCTACCTGCTGGGCGCGGAGCCTCCGCAGAATTATGAAATGCATCCAGCTACGGATGGTCCAAGGGGGCAATAACGCCATGCTGCGAACCATCGCCATCGCAATCCTGGGCGCGTTCGCGTGCGCCGGTCAAAACTTCGAAGTCGCGTCGATCAAGCCAGGCGTGCCTCCGGGTTCAACCGGCCGGTTTCACGTCGGCATGACGCGCGGCGGGCCGGCTTCACCCGATCCCGGCCATTTCTCATGCCAGAACTGCACTCTGATGATGCTGGTCACAGACGCGTTCGACGTCAAGCCGAACCAGGTCTCGGGTCCCAGTTGGATGACCACGGAGCGATTCGACATCACCGCCAAAATCCCGCTGGGGAGCACCGAAGACCAAGTCCTGGTGATGGAACAGAATCTTCTGGCCGATCGATTCAAGATGAGCTTCCATCGCGAGAGCAAGGAAATGCCGGTCTACGAATTGGTGGTCGGCAAGGGCGGCCCGAAGTTCAAGGAGGTCCCTAAAGGATCCACACCCAGCGATCCGCTTAAGAATAAGGATGAGCCTCCTGACGCCATCGAAAGAACCTCGACTGGATACAAAATGCAGATGAGGAACGGTTCGATAAAGTTTGAGGCCAACGGGGAATCCATGCCGGAGCTGGCCCACGATCTGTGGACCGCGGCAGGGCGGCCCGTCATCGACGCCACTGGACTGAAGGGTGAATACGAATTTACCCTGACCTTCGCCCTGGATACTCCCGGCGCGCGTCCCGCATCGCCTCCTGGTTCGGCCAGCGTCCCCGATGGCGACGCCGGCCCAGCCTATTCTCGGCCGTCCAGGATCAACTGGGCCTGAAGCTCGAACCGAAGAAGGGTCCGGTCGAGACCATCGTGATCGACCGTTTGGAAAAAGCTCCTACCGCGAACTGAGAGACTCGTACAGCTCTCTCTGCCGCTCGGCGATCGCGTCCCAGTCATAGAGCCGTTCCGCCGTTTGCCGAGCCTGATGCTCCAGCGCGATCCGGTCTTCTGGATAATCGATCAGGCGATTGATCTCGTCCGCCAGCTCCCCGGCGGAATCCGCGACCACCGCGTCCTTACCCCGCTCGATCTCCAGCCCGTGCACTCCGGCCGGTGTCGACACGATGGCTTTACCCATCGCCATCGCTTCCATGATCTTGATATTGGTTCCCGCGGAAGCCACCAGCGGCGCAATCACGATTGCAGCGCGCCGATAAGCCGGGCGCACGTCGGACACAAATCCTTCCACCTCGACCCCCGCCTCGCGCAGATCCCAGAAGCGCTCATGCCGCAGACCCGCAATCACGTGCAAAGTGACGCCGCGGAGCCGAGGCCACACGTCGCGCAGGAAAAACTCGAGCGCCAGCACATTCGGCCGATGCGCGAATGACCCGATAAACAGCAGCCGCCGCGGTTCCGGCGAAGCTAGCGAAGGCTGAAACCGCTCGAGATCGACGCCGTTGGCTATGGTCACCGCGTCCTTGACGACCCGCCGGTCCTTCTCCGACATCACGACCACGCGGTCGACGCTTCGCCACGCCTGGGTTTCGAAACTCCGCCAACGCTCATATTGACGCCGAGTCTCCCAATCGTCCTCTCGCGCCAGCATCTGCGCGAACAGATCGTAAGTGATATCGTGCTCCACCAGCAGCGTCCGCGCAGGCGAGCAATCGTTCGCGTACTGCGCCATCTGCGTGAATTCCAGTTGGACCACTCCCGGCTTCCACTTCGCCACCGTGTGCCGCAGCGCCGCATGAAAAGAAGGCGAATCGAACTCCTCCACGGTATCCGGCCGCGGCGTCGATGGTAGCGCATGCGTGCCCGGTCTGCGTACCGTGACGATTTCGACGCAAATTTCCAGCAATTCCACGGGAGCCGGCCGCGCCTCTTCGACAAACGACACAAGCACCAGGTCGAAATCGCGAGCCGCGCGGCGCATCAGGTTGTAGATCCGAACGGCAGCGCCATGCGCCAGCGGAAACGGAAGATACGGGCTCGCGATCAACACCACCGGCTTTCCCGAAGCCTTCCGCGCCGGGAACACCGCAACGCTGCCATCGGTCAGGTTATAGAAGCCCCCGACTCTTATGTCTGATGTATTCGTGAGTGACGATACTCTGCCGCGACGCGAACGCAAGCTCCTCCACCTTCTTCGCGAGATTCAACCGCGTCACATTCTCGCGCCACAACCGCAGGTCGCCCGCCACCCGCGCCAGAAAGCGGATGTAGTTGAACTCCAGCGCACGGTCGAGCTGAGCCTCTGTGAAATACTTCGAAGTCGTAGCCCGATGCTGATGCAGCACCCGCGCATCGCGGCAATATACCGTGGCCCAGCCGCGCTGCCAGGCCCGCACCCCCAGGTCCAGATCCTCGACGTAAGCCGGTTCATAAACCTCGTCGAATCCGCCGAGCGCCGCCAGCTTCGCCGCATCGAAAAGAGTGCAGCCGCCGCTGCCGTACAACACCCACGTCAGGTCTTCCCCATCCAGAGGCACGTCGCATCGTACCGGAAAATCAGTGACGGATCTTGCGGACGGCATCACCGTTTTCCCGGTCTCCTCGCGGCGCTGTCCTTCCGGAAAGAAAATCTGCGCCGTCGACGCGAAGAGTCCTGGTACGCGATCGAACGCCGCCCGCAGCGCCGCCAGGAATCCAGCCTCGGCCACCATGTCGTTATTCAGCACGCATACATGCGAGTAACGCGCCCGCCTGATGCCTCGATTGATCGCGCGCGCGAAGGACAGCGGCTCTGCGTTGTGCTCAACCGTGACCGATGGAAAATCAGCGGCCAGGAACTCAGCGGTCCCATCGTCCGACCCGTTATCGACCACGATGATCTCATCCGCGTCGTAAATACGCGGCAGGCAGCGATCCAGCAGGTCCCGCCCATTGCGCGATGGAATCACGACCGAGACGCCGGGCGGCCGGTTCAGAGACGGCGGAGGATTCTCGCGCAACGAAACCCGCTTCACCATCCTGGCCCGCATCATCGCCAGCCGGTAATAAATCGGCCGCCGGAAATGCGATGGATGCCCCACGCGCCACATCTGCGTGTAAATCCATCCGCCCGGATGCACCTGCCATCGCACGAAATTCCGGATCCGCCACATCACGTGCCGCGCGATATTCGGCACACTGCGCGGCCGCAGCATGAAATGCTCGCCTTCTTCATTGAACGCCAGGAAATACAGCGGCGCGATCGCCAGCCCCAGCATCCGCAATCCCCAATACGGCGTCCGAGGTTCCAGAATCACAGCGGCGATCCGGACTTTTCGCCCATCGAGTTTCGCCTGAACCAAAGCCCGATTCTCTTTCCATTTACGTTTTACATGGAACGGAATCCATTCGCCCGCGCCCGGCAGAAATTCCGAAACCACCACCAGCGGCAGCTCTGGAAGGATGTTCTTCATCCGCTCGATCACGCGAGCGATCACGTCCTCCGAGCCCGACGCAAACAATACCTTGACTTCTTGTTTCAAATGAGTTGATCGAGCTCGAACGTCCACGTCCCGCCCGAATGCTGATCCCACATCGCCAGCGCCTGCATGCAAAACGCCGTCGACACCGGATTCACAAACGGAAGCATGGCCCCATTCTTCTTCCCGAACCAAAACCCGCCATGCACTCGCGGATCGGGCGAGCTCGCCTGGTATAACGATGCTCGTTCAGCCTCCTCTTGGGCCGCCGTCCCATCTAACTCGATCGCATGCGAATAATGCGCGATCAGCCTGATGCGAAGTAGCTGGGCGCACACGTCGGACCGTTCAAATTGCGGCCCGATCTCCCGCAGCAGCGTTGCCACTCGCGCTATCCCGGATCGAAGCACGCCGCGCGCATCTTCACGCTCGCCAACGAACAGCAGCGCCTCCAGGAAATAGCAGTACGCGTGCAAGCGATCCATCAGCCGTTCGCGATCCTCTTCGCCTTCCAGAAACGACTGGTGAGTGGCCAGAGAATAGTCGACCATCGCATGGAACAGCCGCTGCGCATGCGGATCGTCCATCTCGCGCCACGCCAGCGCCGATTTCAATTGATAGCAGCCCGGCGATCGCGACCATCGCGTCTCATACGCCACCGGCTGCTTTTCCGGAAGCGTGATGATAGGGTGAAAAACTCCCTCGCCCGCGAAATCGAAAGCCAGCGAGAGCGCAGCTTCCTTCGCGCGATCCCGAAACCGTTCGTCTCCGGTGACGCGAAATGCCGCGAGCAAGCCGCGCACGATGATTCCGATATCGAAAAAATACGCCAGCCCCGACCCCGGCTCAAAGGGAAACGTGTGGCTGAACGCATCCCATGCGTGATCGGTCAAATAGGTTGCGGCGCGCACCGCCGCGTCCACCGATCCCAAATACGCCAGCGCGCTCACTGTGTATCCCGTGATTTCGGTCGAAACGGCGGCGTTGCGTCCAAGATCCGACCGGTAGTAACGCGCGACCCCTCCTCCCGGCTCTTGTATTCCGGAGTTGAGAAACCAGCAGCCCGCCCGTTCGAGAAGTGAAGTCAATTCCTGATTGTATAATGCGGCCTTCTCAACGCGCCGCGCCGGCCAGGCTACGCTCGGATGCCGGGCGAACGTCCTTGATGGTCACCTGCCACGGGGCATAGCCGCGCGCAGCCGAGTACGCGTCCTCTTCAAACTGAAATGCGACATCGACAAACGCGCCCGCTGCGAGTTCCTCCACGCGCGCCGCGAAATTCCACGCCTTGGCGCGGACCATCCGCCCCCCCGACTTCAGCCGTACGAAGACATGCTTGTCCTTGCGAATGTCAGGTGGCGCGGCCACTTCCAGGCCCCGCGCCACGAACACCGGCGACGGATTGCCGAAGCCGAACGGCGCCAGGCTGAGCACCTCCGCTACCGATTTATCGTTGACCTCGCTAAACTCGATTTCCGCGTCCACCTCCAGCGCCGCTTCGAAATCGGCCGCCGTGAGTAGAGTAGCCGCGTGAGCGCGAAATCGATCCCGAAATTCGTCCAAATGTGCCGATGCCAGCGTCACGCCCGCCGCCTGCCTGTGCCCGCCGAACTTCGTGAACAACTCCGGCATCGTCTCCAGCGCCTCCAACAGATGGAACGCGCGAATGCTGCGACCCGATCCTTGGACCACTCCGTTCTCGATGCCCAGCACGAAGGCGGGCCGGTGAAACCTCTCAACCACGCGGCTGGCGACGATCCCGACCACCCCCCGATGCCATCCCTCGCCCGCAAAGATTAATGCAGCGTCGAGATCCGTCACCGGCTGCGCGATGCATTGCTCGAAAATGATGCGCGCGATTTCAGCCTCGGTCTCCTGGCGATCCTTATTCAGATCGTGAAGTTGCCCCGCCAGAACGCGCGCGCGTTCCACGTCGGCCGTCAGAAACATTTCGATCACGTCGCTCGCGCTCGCCATGCGCCCCGCCGCGTTAATGCGTGGAGCCACTCGAAACGCCACCTGGCTGGCGCTGGGCGATTCACCTTCGGTCAATCCCGACACGTCCAGCAGCGCCCGCAATCCCGGATTCTTCACGTCGCGCAGCCCCGCCAGCCCCAGCTTGACGATCACCCGATTCTCGCCCGTTAGCGGAACCACGTCGGCCACCGTGGCGATCGCCACCAGTTTCAGCAGGCTCTCGATCAACCGGTCCCGGCGCGATGGCTCCCATGCAAACTCGCGGAGCAGAGCCGTCATCAGTTTCAGCGCGACCCCGGCGCCGCACAGATTCTTTTCCGGATACCCGCAGTCCCGCCGATTAGGATTCAGCACCGCTACCGCCGGTGGCAGTTCCGCTTCCGGCAGGTGATGATCGGTAACGATCACGTCGATCCCGAACTGCGCGGCGTGGCGCACGACATCGTTCGCGCGAATCCCCGTATCCACGCTGACGATCAGCTTCACGCCGTCGGCCGCCGCCTTCTCCACCACTTCGCTGCGCATTCCGTAGCCATCCCGAAGCCGGTGCGGGACGTGGAACGCCGCGACGCCGCCCAGCAGATCGATGCCTTTTTTCAGAATCACCACGGCGCTGGTCCCGTCGACATCGTAATCCCCGTAAAGCAGGATCGGTTCTTTCTGTTCGATGGCGCGGCGCAGTCTTGCCACGGCATCCGGCATGGAAGCGAGCAATTGAGGATCGTGCAGGTCTTCGAGCGTCGGCGCCAGGAACCGGCGCGCCGCGGCGGGATCGTGGAACCCGCGCACCCACAACGCGCGAGCCGCGGGCGCGGCGATACCGAGCGCGGCGGCCAATCCCGCCACTCCCTCGGGATCAATCGATGGAATCAGCCACTTCATTAATTCTTGGAAAAATATCCGCCTCCCAACGGCGCCTCGGCATCGTCATCGTCGTCATCCGAATCGTCGATTTCATGCAGCAGCTCGTTCAGATCGTCGAACCATTCCGTGCGCAGCTCGAACAGATACACGCGCTGGCCCAGGTCGAAGGACAATTCGATCTGGCAGACATAATCGTTGTAAACACGCAGCTCGCGGAGCCGCCTTTCCACTTTTTGGCGCTGTTCGCGGGGAAGCAAGGCCACCCGATCCGCCAACGCGTCGAGCATGTCCACGCTAAACTCATTCACATACATGTTGATTAGCTTCGCGCCGGCGGCCATAGCCGCGGCGACAAACTCGTGATAGTCGGGACGGCGCAGGCTGTCCCAATGCACCGTGGGGACCCCGTCCACCTCCCGCTCCTCGCCGTGGAAAATGGCAATCCCGACGGATTTCAGATAGTCCTGAATCTCCGAACTGACCGTAGCTAAATTTTCTTTCATGGGTTGATACGACATGGGCTGATACGACTAGGATATCGCGGGCGCGCAGATCCTCTAAGAGTGTGGGCCTAAGATTCCATTGAACGTACTAACTTATCACAGCCCCGTGCGTCCTCGATTTCGTGTCATCCCGGCCGCGTCTTCGCTCGTCAATCTCACTGTACGGCGAAATCAAGACGAAGGGCCCGTGCAATGGGTGTGTAACCTTCCATATGCCGTATGCCATCTTAGAGAAGAGCGATCTCAATCGCAATTCCAAGGAGAGGACCTAACATGAAGAATCGTTTAGTTTTAATGTTCGCGATGTTTGCCCTGACCTGCATGGTGGCGCTCGGCGCCGACGTGACCGGCAAGTGGGTAAGTGAGGGAGGCGGCAAGGGCGGACCTCAGACGTTCAACCTGAAGCAGTCTGGATCGAGCCTCAGCGGCACCGTCGAGACCCAGCGCGGCTCGGCCGACATCTCGAATGGCAAGGTTGATGGCGACAAGATCTACTTCGAAGTCACCCGTGACATGGGCGACAAGGGTAAGTTCACCGCGAAGTACTCCGGCACGGCGTCGGGCGGAAGCACGCTGACGTTGTCGGTGGACAATGGCCGCGGACCTCGCGACATCACCCTCACAAAGCAGTAACTAGCAACACGACATACGCCGGCGAGGGAGGTTCTATTTTTATCTCGAGAAATCTTCTCATCGCCGGCGTGTTCGCGATGGCGCTCTGTTTCGGACAGAGCGGACAAGTCAAATCCGAAGGTCAACCCATCCCCGGCGCCGTCGTCAGAGCGACCCAGGGCGATCGTATTCTGTCCACCCTCACTGACGAATCCGGTTCCTTCCAGTTCGACGGAATGACCCCCGGCCTGTGGAACATCGAAGTCACGATGTTCGGCTTTGACCGGGCGCGCAAGGAAGCCCAGATCGCGGCGACCCCTACCAAAATCGATTTCACCCTCCAATTGCGCGATCGTACGCGCCCCGCCGGCCGCGGCGCCCAGGCCGCCGACGATAACCTGGACACCCAGTCCGCGAACCTCGCCAGCTCGCTGGCCGGCGCGGAGCCTCCCGTAGGCGCGCAAGCCGGCGCGGAAGCGGCCAATGATTCCATGCTGGTCAACGGCAGCATCAGTCAAGGCGTCCAGACCACCGGCGCGGACATGCGTCCGGACGATATGGCAGGCCTCGGTCGAGGCGGCTTTGGTCCCGGCGGCCCGGGTGGCCCGGGAGGAATTCCAGGCGCCCCAGGAGGAGCTCCAGGCGGCGGATTCGGCGGAGGCGGTGGCAGAGGAGGCGGTGGTGGATTCGGCGGAGGTGGCGGTCGCGGAGGCGGTGGAGGTCGACCTGGCGGACGTGGTCCACGCGGCGGCAACCCGGCGTTCATCGGGAACCGGCGCGCGACCAATAATCGCATCACCGGATCTCTGTACTACCAGATCGGCAACTCGGCGGTCGACGCACGTCCGTTTGCCGTCAATGGCATCCCGGAACCCAAGGCCGCATTCGCGCAGAACCGGTTCGGATTCTCTGCCGGAGGCCCGCTGTTCATTCCCAAGCTATTCGATCTTTCGAAGGTCTTCTGGTTCGTCAATTACCAGGGCAACCTATCCCGCAACGGCGTCGACCAGGCGTACAGCGAGCCGACCGCGCTCCAGCGCATCGGCAATTTCTCGCAAACCAACAGCATCATCTACGACCCCACCACCAACGCCCCGTTCGCCGGAAACGTCATTCCAACGGCGCGGTTTAGCCCCATCGCGCTCGGGTTGCTCGGCTATTTGCCGATGCCGAACCAAAACGTCGCCACCGTCAATCAGAATTACCGGCTGATCGTTTCCAACCCGAATAACAACCAGAGCCTGAACACGCGCCTGAACACCACCATCGGCCAGAAGGACACGCTCGCGCTCACGTTCAATTTGCAGGAGCGCAACTCCGCTACCGATCAGTATTTCGGATGCTGCGACACCTTCGACGGCCAGGGAATCAACACCAACATCAATTGGCGTCATCGCCTGGGTGGCCGGAACTTCAACAACGTGACGCTCAGCTTCAATCGCAACACCAACACGACCATTCCGTTTTTCGCCGGCGAGACCCAATGTCGCCGCCGCGCTTGGGATTCAAGGCACTTCGCCCAACCCAGCCGATTTCGGACCGCCCTCGCTCGGCTTCACCAACTATTCCAGCCTCACCGACACCAACGAAACCCGCAGCGCCATCTGGAACTACGGCGTCAGCGATAATTTTCAGCTTCACCAGAAAAAGCACAACTGGAATTTCGGCGGCGGATTCACACACTATCTGAACAACACCATTACGGATCAAAACGGCCGTGGATCTTTTAGCTTCACCGGTCTTTCCACTGCCGGTTACAACTCGGCGGGACTTCCCATCACGGGAACCGGCTACGATTTTGCCGATTTTCTCCTCGGCCTGCCGGAATCGACGGCCATCCGCTACGGCGATTCGAGCACGTACTATCGCAGCAACGGCTTCAACGCTTTCGCGGTCGACGACTACCGCTTGGCGACCAATCTCACCCTGAACCTGGGTCTGCGCTACGAATACTTTACGCCGTGGCACGAAGAATACGGCCACGCCGCGAATCTCGACATCGCGCCCGGCTTCGCCTCGGTGGCTCCGGTTCTTCCCGGCCAAACCGGACCTCTCACCGGCGCCAGGTATCCCAACTCTCTGATCCGTTCCGACAAGAATAATTTCGGTCCGCGCATCGCCATCGCATGGAAGCCGTGGGCCAAGGGCAAGATGCTGATCCGTTCGGGATACGGCCTCTACTACGTGCCCAACCAGTACAACAAGTTCGAATCGACGCTCGCCGCGCAGCCGCCCTTCGCCGTAACCAACAGCGTCACCACCAGCTCAGCCGACGTGCTGAACCTGGCCACTGGCTTGGTCCAGGTGCCGCTGGGCAAGACCGTAACCAACACCTACGCGGTCGCACTAAATTATCTCGACAGCTATATTCAAACCTGGAATTTCTCGATCCAAGAGGATTTGCCGAAGCGTCTGGTGGGCGAGATCACTTATACCGGCACCAAGGGCACGCGTCTCGATATTCAGGAGGCGCCCAATCAAGCCCCGCTCGGCTCCGCGCTCACCGGCTACCAGAATCTTCCCATCGCCAACGCCGGGAATTTCATCTTCGACGATCCCGTCGGAAACTCGACCATGCAGTCGATGCAGGCCCGCCTCACCCGGCGTTTCCAGCGCGGCCTTTCGACCAACCTGTTCTACACATTCGCAAAATCGATCGACGATGTAGCCCTGGCGCAGAATTTTTACGATCAGGCAGCCGAGCGAGCCTTATCCGCCAACGACCGCCGCCACGTCGTGACCGCGAACTGGGTATGGGCCTCGCCCGTCGACGCCACTCGAGGATTCTTGTCCCATCCCGCCTGGGCCGCCAAGGCCTTAAAAGACTGGACCATCTCCGGCAGTCTGACCGCCGAAACCGGGACCCCTCTCACGGCTACCGTCGCCGGCAATCGCGATGGCACGGCATCTCTCGCGCCTTTGCGCGCCGACGCCACAGGACTGCCCGTCGACAGTGGATCGGGATATTTCAACCTGGCCGCCTTCTCGATTCCAGCCGCGGGAACCTACGGTACCGCGGGCCGCAACACCATCACCGGACCCGGCATGTTCGTCATGAATTTCTCGCTGGCGCGCAGCATCAATCTCCACTCCGAGCGCCGCCGCCTGGAATTTCGCATCGATTCCACCAATACCTTCAATCATGTGAACCCCACTGGATCTGATCACGGTCGTAAACTCGAGCCAGTACGGTTTGATCACCAGCGCCTGCCAGATGCGGCAAATGACGGCTACCCTGAGGTTACGATTCTGATGAAACGCGGAATATTTTTTATGGGATCGCCACGCTCTTCGCGCAGGAGGCGACTTTCACCACTGAAACCAAGCTGGTCATCGTAGACCTGGCCGCCAAAGATAAATCCGGCCGCCCCATCACGACTCTCAAGAAGGAAGACATCGAGGTTTTCGAAGACGGAATCAAGCAGGACATCCGCGTCTTCGAGCTTCAGAAACTCAGCGGCGAACCGCTGGCTCCCCTGTCTTTCGCCACCCGCGAACCCAAGACCATCGAAGAGAAAGCCACGCCCGCCGCACCTAAACCCTCTTCCGTCGCCCCGGCCGTCAACAGCGCCATCCGCTATCAGGACCGCCGCCTGCTGTGCCTGTTCTTCGACATGACCTCCATGCAGCCGCCCGAGCAGGTCCGCGCCCAGGATGCCGCCGTGAAATTCCTGCAGACTCAAATGACCTCTTCCGATCTGGTCGAGATCATGACCTACACTACCGCCATCAAAGTGGTGCAGGAATGGACCGACGACCGCGACTCGCTCATTTCGACCATCAAAAAACTCACCCTGGGCGAAGGCGCCGATCTATCGGATATGGCTTCCACTTCAGCCGATGAAGGCGACGACAGCGGCAGTTTCGCCGCCGACGAAACCGAGTTCAACATCTTCAACACCGATCGCAAGCTGAGCGCTCTCGAAGACGCCGCCCGTAAGCTCAGCCTGTTTCCCGAGAAGAAAGCGCTGGTTTATTTCTCAAGCGGAATCGGCAAGACCGGCGTCGAGAATCAATCGCAGATCAAAGCTACCGTCAACGCCGCGGTTCGCGCGAACGTCTCGTTTTATCCCGTCGACGCGCGAGGCTTGGTGGCCATGCCTCCCGGCGGCGACGCCTCGCAAGCCTCCCCGCGCGGCACCGGCCTGATCAGCGGAACCAAGCAGCAAGGCCTGCGCAACGCCTTGAACGATTCGCAGGAAACCCTGGTCACCATCGCCGCCGACACCGGCGGAAAGGCCATGCTCGACACCAATGACCTGACCATGGGAATCCGGCAAGCCCAGGAAGACATCAACAGCTATTACATCGTCGGCTACTACAGCAAGAATGCCGCGGCCGATGGGAAATACCGGCGCATCGAGATCAAGCTGGTCTCGAAGGACCTCAACGCCAAGCTGGATTTCCGCAAAGGCTACTACGGCTCCAAGACTTGGCAGAAATTCAACGCCTCCGATAAAGAGCGCCAGCTCGAAGAAGCCCTGACCCTGGGCGATCCTGTGAACGAGCTTCCGCTGGTCCTTGAAGTCGATTATTTCCGGGTCGCCAAGGACCGCTACTTCGTCCCGATCTCCGTCAAAATCCCCGGCTCCGCCGTCGGCCTCACCCGCAAAGGCGCGAAGCAAACCGCCGACCTCGATTTTATCGGCCAGGTGCGCGACGCCGCGGGCAAGCTGGTCTCCGGCGTGCGCGATCAGATTACCGTCAAGCTGGATGAAACCGGCGCCGCAAAGTTGGGCCAGCGCAATCTCCAATACGATGCCGGATTGACGCTTCCGCCGGGCGTTTACACCCTGCGCTTCCTGGCTCGCGAAAATCAGAGCGGCAAAATGGGAACTTTCGAGCGTAAGTTCACCATTCCCGACCTGAACGCCGGGAAATCCCTGCGCTTAAGCTCGGTCATCTGGAGCAATCAGAAAGAGCCGGTCAACGCCGCCATCGGTACCGCGGGAACCACCAAGAAGCTGCTGGCGTCAGCCCGCTGGTCCAGGACAACCAGAAAATCGTCCCCAGCATCACCCGGGTGTTCCGCAAGGACCAGACCATGTACGTCTACTTCGAGGTCTACGACCCCACCATGGACCCGGACCGCAAGCTGCCCAGCATGGCTGCCCAGATCGAATTGCTGCTGGCGGGAAAGTCGCCTATACGTCGCCGCAAGTCCGGCTCACCAAGCTGGCCACCACGCGCCCGGGCGTAGCGCCCTTCGCGTTTCAGATCCCGCTGGCGAAGCTGCCCGCGGGACAATTCGTCGCGCAGGTCAACATCATCGATGAAAACGGCCGGAAATTCGCCTTCCCGCGCAGCGAAGTCGTCCTGTTGGCGCAAGAGACTCCTGCTCCCTCGCAGAAGTAG
>CAVPKR010000023.1:0-7615 GCA_963705675.1 Terriglobia bacterium | reverse complement strand
GCGGACGCTACGAAATTCAAGTCGCGTACGAGAAAGAACCCGATAACTTTCATGCCATGGGATCCATCTACGGTTTCATCGCGCCTTCACCCATCATGCCGCGGAAACCGGGCCAGTGGGAGAGTTTCGATGCGACATTAGTCGGGCGTACTCTGACGCTGGTGCGCGACGGAACGACGATTATCAATCACCAGGAGATTCCCGGAATCACCGGCGGCGCGCTCGATTCGAATGAAGCGCGGCCCGGGATTTTCTCATCCAGGCGATCACACCGGCGGCATGAAGTACCGCAATATCACCATCGCGCTGCCAAAAAACTAGCGCGAAAAAATTACTGCTGCGGCACCTTGGTGTCGAAGGTGATACTGGTGTCGGCTCCGAACTTGCGGTAGTTGCGAAACTCGATCTTGTTGCGCGCGCATGTGCTGGTGCCGCGGACGCAGCTTAGCACTTCAGCGTCGACCGGCGATCAAGAATTGCTCCGGCGTCGACGAAACGTACGAAGTCGTAATCCGTGGCCGTCTCCACCGTGTCGAACGGGAATAGGATCGGCATGCCTTTCGCCTGCTGCTCAATCCGTAAAACGCGCGAAGTTTGTTTGTCGATCCAGATCGATCCTGTATACGCCGGATAATACAGCTGCGACGGAGCCTCGATGCGCCAGTGCGAGCGCTCGCGCGGGACTTCGAAGTGGAAGACATAAGTCATTCGTCCGTGAACGGTCTCCGTGCCGGTCCGGCGGAAGGTGGCGGCCGTTCCCGGATCCAGCAGGCCTTCGAGAATGCTGGAAAATTCACCGGTGGAATGCGTCCCTTCGATATCCTCCATCCCTTTATTCACCGGTTTGTTGCCGATCTTGATATTCCGGTAGGATTCTTTGCCGTTTTCATACGCGACATCCGCGGTGACCACATCGAGCGCCGTCCAACCCTGCTTGGGATGATCGCTTTCATACCGGGTGGTCAGTTGCTGGCAGAAGAAATTGGGCAGCATCCCTGAGAACTGCGCGGCCACTTCGCGAGCCTTCTCGATCACGACATCCTCTTGGAATTGCGCTGCCGTGGTGCGCGGCTCCTGCGGCTTGGGAACGATGACGGGTGCGGCGGAGGCCGATTCTCCGCTGCTCGCGCCAGCCGCCGGGGCAGGCACATGCAGCTTGGGCTTGGGTGGGCCGTGGTGAAGCGTCGGTGGACCGTTATCGTCGGCGTCGCGCGGCAAATCCGCGGGCTTCACTTGTGTGGTCGGTCGAGTATCCGGAAGATCGTCGGGATTCACGGCTGCTTGCTGAACCGGCGCGGCAGCCTGGCGCCTGCGACGCGGGCACATTGCTGCCGTCGTCATTCTTGCGGCGCAATACCGGACGATCATCGCCCGGGTCACGCTGAGGGGCTGACGCTGTCGAAGTGCCGGCGTTGGCCTGTCCGTCGAGCTTGGGAAGATCCCAATTCTCGCCAGCCGCCGCCTGATCTTCGGGAGTGCCCGCGTGATCCCACCGGACTTCGGTCGCCGTGAAATAGCCTTTATCATCCTCAGTGGAATCGACCACGATGTGATCGCCCGGCGGGAACGTGGAGAGGTCCACGTTCTTCAGGTCTTTCTGAACGATGGTCGATGACGCCGTTTTGTACGTGATGATCCGATGGTCGTCGGCTTCAATCACGAACTGGTTTCGGGCGGTCGTCCGCAGGATTCCATAAGTCGTCACCGGGATAGTCGTGTTCTGAGCCGATTTGCGTCCACGCCCTTGAGGCTGCCCCTGCGGGCCGCCGCGTTGATTAGGCGGGTATTGCCCTGGCGGATATTGGCCCGGAGGATATTGGCCGGGAGGATAACGGCCCGGCGGATACTGTCCTGGATATTGCGCTTGGGCGGCGGCACCGAGCGCGATGATTGCGATCGCAAGGCCAACGGCTCTCATGGTTATATGATGACGCTTTTTTTGGCCGGGTGGTGTACCAGCTTTTCAACGTGCTTCGCGATCACGTCGACTTCGATATTGAGCGGCGATCCTGGGTTGGCCGCCCCAAGCGTCGTATTCGCATACGTGTGCGGGATGATGGTCACGCCCACCACCGGCCCCGGATCCAGCTGCGCGATGGTCAGGCTGATTCCGTCAATCGCGATGGAGCCTTTGTGCACCAGGTATCGATCCAGCTCCGCGGGCACGCGGACTTTCAGCCAGTAATTTCCGTCGCCGAGCGGTTCGAGCGACAAAAGCTCTCCCGTCGCGTCGACGTGGCCCTGCACGATGTGACCGGAGAGGCGCGTAACCGGCGTGACCGGACGTTCCAGGTTGACGCGCGATCCCTTAGTCAATGCTCCCAGATTGCTGCGGCGCAGAGTTTCAGGAGCCAGGTCGGCGGCAAACGAATCGCTCGAAATCCCCACCGCCGTTAAGCAGACGCCATTGACGGCGATGCTGCCTCCTTCACGCAAATCCTCGAGCACCGTGGAACAACGGACCCGGAGCCGGCTGCCTGGGTCGACCACCGTGCCCAGTTCTTCAATAATTCCTGTAAACATCTTTTTCCAGCCAGGCTTCGACGGCAAACTCGTCGCCTGCAATCGGATGCAGCTTCACATCGCGAAAACGGATGGCGTCGGCGCGCCGGCGGCGGCCGGCTCCTCCAGCTACCGGTAGCGACTGCATGCCGCCTAGGATTTTCGGTGCGTAGTAGAAGAAAATCTTGTCGGCGACGCCCGATTCAAGCGCGGTCCAGTTCACTTTGCTTCCGGCTTCGATCATCAACGATAAATACTTTTCGCGAGCCAATAACTGCACCGCGGCGCTCAGGCTCGCGCGGCCGCCTGAATCTTCTAAAGTCTCGACCCGAACGCCTTTGGCTTCCAGGCGACGGCGGCGTTCCGCCGATGCGGCGGAGGTCGTCACCACCAGGACATCGTTCTGACACGTCGACGCCAGGCGCGAATCGGGAGGCAGGCGAAGTTGCGAATCGAGAATGATCCGCAACAGGGGACGCGCTCGTGGCAGGCCGCTGCGGTCGTTGAGCCGGCAATCATCGGCGAGCACGGTTCCGATGCCGGTCAAAATCGCATCCGATGCATGGCGCAAAGTTTGGACATGGGCGCGAGCGGTTTCGCTGGTAATCCAGCCTTCGTTATTTTCGGGCGCCGCGATTTTCCCGTCGAGCGTGACCGCGGCTTTCAACGTCACCAGCGGAAGCCCGGCTTGCATGAAGTGGACAAAAGCCTCATTCAGAGCGCTGGCGCGCGCCGCGTACTCGCCCGCGATTTCCACTTCGATTCCGGCGTCAATCAGCTGGTCGAAGCCGCGTCCGCGCACCTGAGGATTCGGGTCCTTCATCGGCGACACGACTTTGCGGATTCCGGCGCGGATGATCGCGTCGGTGCAGGGAGCGGTCCTGCCCTGGAACGAGTGCGGCTCCAGCGTAACGTACATGGTTGCGCCGCGAGCCAGCTCGCCGGCTTCTTCTAAAGCGATGATTTCCGCATGTTTAACACCATCCGCGGTGTAGAAACCCCGCCCGACCATCTGATCGTCGCGCACGATGATTGCGCCCACCGCGGGATTCGGCGAGACGAGACCTAAGCCGCGCGCGGCCAGACCCAGAGCTTCTTCCAGATAGTCGGGCATCAGTCGAAAAGAGACGCGACGAAGGCTTCAGGATCGAAGGGAAGCAGATCGTCCAACTGCTCGCCTACGCCGACGTATCGAATCGGAAGATTTAGCTCGCGGGAAATGGCGACCACCACGCCGCCCTTCGCCGTACCATCGAGCTTGGTCAAAATAATTCCGGTAACCGCACTGGATTCAGTGAATTTGCGCGCCTGCTCCAGGCCGTTTTGCCCGGTGGTGGCTTCAATCACCAGCAGAACTTCATGGGGCGCCGCGGGAATCACGCGCGCGGCCGTGCGGCGCATCTTTTCGAGCTCCGCCATGAGATTGGTCTTGGTGTGCAACCGGCCCGCGGTGTCGACGATCACGCAATCGATTTTGCGTGCCCGGGCGGCGGTGAGCGCATCGAAGACCACCGCGCTCGGATCGGAGCCGGGCTGCTGGCGGATCAAATCAGCTCCGGTGCGCTCGGCCCATACTTCCAACTGTTCGATGGCAGCGGCGCGAAAAGTGTCGGCCGCGCATAAGATTACGCTGCGCCCTTCGGATTGAAGGCGGCGCGTCAATTTGCCGATGGAGGTGGTCTTTCCCGCGCCATTAACCCCGACCACCATGATGACCGCGGGCGGCTCGGTGACTTGGGGCAAAGGTCGGTCGACGGCTTCCAGAATTTCCAGAAGATGCTCGCGAATCAGAACTTTCAAGCTTTGAAGATCGCCGGATTGCCGGCGATCGATGCGCTGGCGGATTCGCTCCAGAATTTCCGCCGTAGTCTTGGCGCCGATATCGGCCGTAATCAGAGCGTATTCCAGCTCGTCCAGAACGTCCGCATCGATCTCTTTGCGGCCGCTGACCGCGTCTTCCAGCTTCTCCATCAGGCCCGTGCGGGTCTTCTGGATGCCGGCTTTCAGACGTTCGAGAAGATTCGGCTCGCTCGGCGGGCTCGGGGATCCGAAGAGGGATTTAATCATGGGCGCTGAAACTTCAGTTTATCAGCGCCCGTGAAGTTTATTTACGGAAGGTGGAAATCGACGTGGCGATCGCGGTTGATTTGCTCGCTGAAGCGGCGATCCACCGACGAGAGCGGAGCCGATTTTTCCACGTGCTCGCGAGTCGTCCAGCGGATCTGATCGCCGTCCACGCTAAAAGAAACCGCGGCCTGAATGGTGTGATCGTTGAACGCGATCAAGTAGTAGTCCGGCCGGCGATAGTAGGATTCGCTAGCGCTCGACGGAGCTTGAGGAACCGGCGAGTATTGCTGATTGATCACCACCGGGGGCTGAGAAGTGGACCCATAACCGTAACCACCGCCGTAGGAGCTATCCGGATAGTAACCGTACGAACTGTTGTCGTTGTAATATCCGTCGCCTCCGTAATAGTAAGGGTCGGCGTACCCGCCGTAGCCATATCCGTAAGCCGGATAGCCATATCCGTAGCCGTAGCCATAGTACGGGTACCCGTAGTAGGGATATCCATAACCAAAGCCCAAGCCGAATCCAAAGCGCCCACCGTAGCCATATCCGTAACCGCCCCGGTAGCCGCCAAATCCTCGATTAAAGCCTCCACCCGCGCCCCCCCGGTTCACGCCTCCGCCGGCAAATCCGCCGCGGAAACTGCTCCCGCCGGAAAAGCCTCGGGATACACCGCCGCCGCCAATGGAACCGCCATGGAATCCACCGCCGCCGCCCGAAGCATGAGCTCCGCCTCCGCCGCCATGACCACCGCCTCCGCGTTGCGCGAAAGAGAATACCGGAACAAGAAGAATTATGAAGACCAGCCTAAGGAGTTTCATCTCGAAACCACCTCCCTGCTTGAAGCTTACTGCTAACCGGCGTTCCGCGCAAGTCTGTCATATGTTAACTTGTGAGACGGAATGCGACTCTCTGTAGTAACCATCAGTATTTTGACCGGCGTCTTCGCTCACGCTCAAGAAACCCCTGTCACGCCGGCAGCGGCCCCTAAGGAATACCGGCCTATTCCGCCCCGTGCGTCCCCGTCCGATTACCAGGCGCAGGGGAAAGCCGGTGCCGTGACCATCGGCGCGGAATTCACCGGCCACTTTGTCGTAACAGCCGAAAAGACCCTCTCGACGGATGACTATATCGTCGTGGAAGTGGGATTGTTCGGACCGCCGGATACGCGTCTGAGGTTAAATTACGACGATTTTTCGCTGCGCATCAACGGGAAAAAATCCCCGACTCCCAGCCGTCCATACGGGCTGATGGTGGGGAATCTGCGGGATCCTGACTGGGAGCCTCCGTCCAAGGACAGCAATAAGTCGAAGACCAGCATCGGCGGATCTCAAGGGGGTCAGGGAGATCTGGGAGCGCCACCGCCGGTAGTGCATATCCCGCTTGAGCTTCAGCGCGAAATGGCGGCTCGAGTGCAAAAGGCGTCGCTGCCGGAAGGCGAACGGGTGCTCCCGCAGGCCTGATTTACTTCGAATACCACGGCAAAGCCAAGAGCATCCATTCCCTGGAATTGATTTATAACGGCCCCGCTGGAACTGCCAGCATGACGCTTCAGCCCTAGTCAGCCCGCGTCTTTACGAAGGAGACGCCCTTGGCCTCGGGTCCGGCCCAGATGACCATGGCACCGACCAGAAGCACGGTAGCTGCCAGAACTCCCATCGAGGTCGAATAGCTGAAGTGCTCGCCGAGGACCGCCTCGATGTAGCTGATGGTGGAAGCAATCAATACCCCGCACTGGTAGGCTAGGCCTGGAAAGAATCCGCGAAGCTGCGGCGGCGAAAGCTCATTGATATGCGCCGGAATCACTCCCCAGGCCCCTTGCACCATGAACTGCATCAGGAACGCCCCGACCATGATCAGAGGCTTATTGGGAGCCAGCACCCAAAGCGGAATCGTGCAGGCGCCCAGCAGCGCGGCCACCACCATCGAAATACGGCGTCCGTGACGATCGGAAAAATGGCCGAAGGTAAGTCCGCCGAATATCGCACCGACCATCGAGATGGCCGAGATTATCGCCGTGGTGTTCACGGCGAAGTGGCGCTGGCGCTGTAGAAACGTCGGATACAGATCCTGAGTGCCGTGCGAGATGAAATTCATCATCGCCAGCAGGCCGACCAGGTACAGAAACAGCTTGGCATTCTTGAAGATGGCGGCGCGATAGAGGGACCAGTCCGTAGTGCGCGATTCGTGCCAGGCTTCCGGCTCTTCGACGCGCAGGCAGATCAGGATGGTCAACAAAGCGGGCACTGCGCCGACGAAGAACATCGCACGCCAGCCGTAATGCGGAAAAATCAGATAGTAGGCTCCCGCAGCGAGCAGGTTTCCCACAGCATAGCCTTCCTGGAGCAGGCCGGAGAGGAATCCACGCCACTTCGGCGGGGCCGATTCCATGGCCAACGATGCGCCGACGCCCCAGTTTCCACCCATGCCGATGCCGTAAAGCAGTCGCAGCGCAAAGAACGTGGAATAGCCATGAGCAAGCCCGGACGCCACTTCCATCATGGAATAGAAGATGATGTTGGCGATCAGGATTAGCCGCCGGCCATAACGGTCCGCCAGCAGACCGAAGACGAACGCGCCAACAGGCCGAGTGATCAGGCTAGCGGTAATGGTCAGCGCGATGGCGGGAATCGATCGTCCGAACTCCTTCGCGATGGCGGAAATCGTGAAAACCAGGACGAAAAAGTCGAATGCGTCGATGGTCCAGCCGAGAAATCCGGCCGAGACTGCATTGCGAACGTTCGCTCGTTGCTGTTCGGGGGTAAAAAGGGTTCGCGCCATGATTCACGGATTCGCGCGTCTCTACCCGCTGCGAACTGATGACGATAGCACTCAGCGCCCTGTTTCGTCAATCTCCTACCCTTGACTCCGGAAAAAGCGGGGAATATAATCCTGACGGGGCGGGTTGCGCGGAGATTCATGAAAAGATTGGCATTTTCGAGCGGTATAGGACTACTGTACGCTGTCATTGCGTGCGCTGAAACTCCGCGAGCCTTGATCGACCAGCAAAGACGAAAGTTTAACGAAAGGCGCTGAAAGGCAGAAC
>CAVPKR010000022.1:0-4297 GCA_963705675.1 Terriglobia bacterium | reverse complement strand
TCAGAATATAGCCGAGCTCGTCTACTCCATCGAGCACACAGTGCTTAGAAAATGCGTCAATGGGAAATGCGACCGCTCTATGGCCGGCTAGCGTCAGAGTTTGCGACGCCAGGTCAATCGTGACGTGCATACTCGGCGAAGTCAGCAATATTTCGTGAACGTCACCCGGTACGATGATCGGCAAAAGCCCGTTCTTCAACGAATTCTGCTTAAAGATATCCGCGAAAGATGTGCTGACCACGGCACGGAACCCGAACTGCAACAGCGCCCAGGGCGCATGCTCCCGGGAGCTTCCGCAGCCGAAGTTATCGCCTGCCACTAACACTTGTGCCCCTTGCGCACCCGGAAGATTCAAGACGAAATCGGCTTTGGGCGAGCCCGAAGCGTCGTAGCGCCAGTCGTTAAAGAGCTGATCGCCCAGGCCCTTTTTCGATACCGTCTTCAAGAACCGCGCCGGGATAATCTGATCAGTGTCGATATTGTCGATCGCCAGCACCACCGTTCGCCCTCGATTTCGATTTTCATAGCAGAGTCCTCACGTCGGTAATCATGCCTGTCACTGCCGCGGCGGCCGCTGTGAGGGGCTCGCCAGGAACGTCCGCCCGCCCTTGCCTTGCCGCCCTTCAAAGTTACGATTGCTGGTCGACACGCTGTACTCGCCGGGCTGAATAATATCGCCATTCATGCCGATACACATGGAGCAGCCGGCCTCTCGAAAATCCGCCCCCGCGTCGCGGAAAATTTGATCGAGCCCCTCGGCCTCCGCCTGCGCGCGCACCTGCCGCGACCCCGGCACCACCATGACGCGAACGTTCGGCGCCACCTTGCGGCCCTTCATCACGCCAGCCGCAGCGCGCAGATCAGAGATGCGTCCATTAGTGCAGCTCCCGATGAACACGACGTTCACCGCATGGCCCGCCAGAGGCGTGCCGGGCGCGAGATCCATATACCGAAGCGCCTTGGCGAGCATATCCCGGTCCTTTACATTACTGATCTTCGCGGGATCGGGAACCGACGCCGAGATCGACACTCCCATTCCTGGATTCGTTCCGAAGGTTATCATCGGCTCAATCGCGCTCGCGTCAATCGCAATCTCTCGATCGTAAGTAGCGCCGTCATCGGTTCCCAGAGCGCGCCATCGCGCGACCGCGGCTCCCAGTCCGCGCCCTTCGGCGCGAACGGGCGGCCCGCAATGTACTCATACGTCACGTCGTCAGGCGCGATCAGTCCCGCGCGGGCCCCGGCTTCGATGGACATGTTGCATACCGTCATGCGCTCTTCCATCGAGAACGCGCGAATCGCGGGTCCGCAATATTCGATGACACTCCCGGTTCCTCCGCCGATGCCGATCTGCGCGATCAGCGAAAGAATAATATCCTTAGCGCTCACGCCGGTACTCAGCGATCCGTCGACACGCACTGCCAACGTCTTCGAAGGCCGCTGCAACAGGCATTGCGATGCGAGCACGTGCTCCACTTCACTGGTCCCGATGCCAAACGCGAGCGCTCCAAACGCTCCGTGGGTCGCCGTATGCGAATCGCCGCACACCACCGTCTTGCCCGGCTGCGTCAGCCCCAATTCCGGCCCGATCACGTGAACGATTCCCTGGCGCTCGCTGTCCAGGCCGTAACAATCGACCCCGAATTCGCGGCAATTCTGTTCGAGCGTCGAGACCTGCGCCGCACCGATCTGATCGACAATGGGCAGACCTCGCGGTGTTGTCGGAGTGGAATGATCCGTGGTCGCGATCGTCAAATCCGGACGCCGCACCTTCAAACCGCGCCGCCGCAATCCGTCGAACGCCTGCGGCGAGGTCACTTCGTGGACCAGGTGCAGATCGATGTAGATCAGCGCCGGAGCGTCTGTCTTTGCGCGACCACATGGCGGTCCCAGATCTTTTCGCTAATCGTGCGCGGTTTCATATGGCTTGACAAACCGCCCGAGCGACTTCTTCGGTCGTCGCCGGCGCGTTTTTTGGCTTCAAATCCACGGTCATGCGGCCTGAATCGAGCACTTTGCCGATGGCTGCATTCACGGCCGCCGATTCTTTCCCCAACCCGAACGTATAGTCGAGCATCGCCGCCAACGAACCGATCGCCCCCATGGGATTCGCCTTGTTCTGTCCGGCAATGTCGGGCGCCGAGCCATGTACTGGCTCATACAATCCCTTCGAATCGCCAAGAGACGCCGACGGAAGCATCCCGATGGATCCAGCCAGAACCGCCGCCTCATCGCTCAAGATATCGCCGAACATATTTTCGGTGAGCATGACATCGAATCGACGCGGATTCAGGATCAACTGCATGGCGCAATTGTCCACCAGGATGTGGTCGAGCTCCACATCCGGGAACTCGCGTGCGATTTCAATCACCACGCGCCGCCAGAGTTGCGAATTCTCGATCACGTTGGATTTGTCCACGCTGGTGACCTTCTTCCGCCGCCCGCGCGCCAGTTGAAACGCCTTGCGGGCGATACGCTCAATCTCCGCGCGTGAATACGACATCGTGTTGACCGCGCGGTCGTTATCGATGCTTCTCGGCTGTCCGTAGTACAGGCCGCCGCTAAGCTCGCGCACGATGATCATGTCGGTTCCCTGGACGATTTCGGCCTTCAACGGGGACGAATCGATCAAAGCGGGCCACATTTTCACCGGCCTTAGATTCGCAAATACGCCCAGCGCCTTCCGAATCCCGAGCAGCCCTTTTTCAGGTCGCTTCTCCGGCGGCTCATGGTCGAATTCGGGCGATCCAACGGCGCCCAGCAGCGTCGCATCCGCCGCCAGCGCCTTGTTCAGCGTGTCATCCGGCAGCGGCGATCCGGTCTGGTGAATCGCGACTCCGCCAATCAGCCCTTCGGAAAGCTCCAGCGTGTGCCCGAATTTCTTCGCGACAATTTCCAAGACTTCAGCCGCGGCACGCGTGACCTCAGCGCCCACGCCATCGCCGGGCAACAGCAGCACTTTCAAGTTCATCAGCTAATTCTAGTCTGCCGCGGCCCCCGTTGCCGCCGTCTGATGCAGAACCTCGTGACGCCAGCCCGGCGATCTCTTCATTCCTCAGCCCCTTTTTTCGATCCGCCAAGGCAGTGAAGCGCTGATAGACGACGTCCAACTGCTCCCGGCGCAGCGGAATACCAAGATCGTCGCAGCGCCGGGCCAGTGCATGCCTGCCGCTGTGCTTGCCCAGCACCAGCCGCGTCTCCGGCACGCCCACCGTCTTCGGCTCGATGATTTCGTAAGTGGTGCGTTCTTTCAGATAACCGTCCTGATGAATCCCGGCCTCATGCGCGAATGCGTTTTCGCCGACGATGGCCTTATTAGGCTGCGGCCCGAACGTGATGATCGAAGCAAGCATCTGGCTGGCCGAAAAAAGATGCTCGGTGACGATGCGGGTCTCAAACGGCAGCCGTTCCCGGCGGGTATTCATCGCCATGACGATCTCTTCGAGCGCGGCGTTTCCGGCCCGCTCGCCGATTCCGTTCACGGTGCACTCAATCTGCCGTGCGCCCGCATGCAGCGCAGCCAGCGAGTTGGCTGTCGCCATCCCCAGGTCGTCGTGGCAGTGGACGCTCACTACCGCCGAATCTCCCAGGACATCCACCATGTGTCCGATCATGGCCGATACTCATCGGGCACGGTGAAGCCGACGGTGTCGGGAAGATTCACGGTTCGCGCACCGGCCGCCACTACGGCTCGGCAGACTTGTTCGAGATAATCCTGATCTGTGCGCGTGGCGTCCTCCGCGGAGAATTCCACGTCGTCCACATAAGTTCGCGCCAGCGCGACGGCTGCGCAGGCTTCATCCAGCACCTGTTGCCGCGACTTCTTCAGCTTGTAGTTCAGATGGATATCGCTGGTCGCCAGAAAGGTATGGATCCGCGGACGCCGCGCATATTCCAGCGCCTTCGCCGCGGCATCCACGTCCGGCTTATTGGCCCGCGCCAGCGCGGCGACGTTGGCCCACGGAAACTCGCGGCTGATCGCGTCTACCGCTTCCGAGTCGCCCTCCGACGCAATCGGGAACCCGGCTTCCAGGATGTCGACGCCCAGATCGACCAGCTTCGCCGCCATTCGAAGCTTCTCCGCCACGGTCATGCTGCAACCCGGCGACTGCTCGCCGTCCCGCAAAGTCGTATCGAAGATGTAAACGCGATCAGCCATGCGTCAAGCATGCCATCGCATAAACAATTTGACAAATTTATATTATTGAGTATTCTATAATGGAAATTTATGGATATGAATCGCTGCGGTTCTTTGAACAGCAATACGATAATTTAACCAGTAACGGCAATAAAGTTA
>CAVPKR010000021.1:0-44388 GCA_963705675.1 Terriglobia bacterium | reverse complement strand
GTTATGTCCTATTTGCTCGGTTCAGTTACGTATTGCTGTGCTAATAATAGAGCTTAAGGTTTGGAGCTGTTCCGCCAAGCCTTTTTCAACGGAAGATTTTCTCAAAAACATTTCTAAGGGAGGTTGAACTATGAACATTCGACCGCTTTACGACCGCATCGTGGTCAAACGGATCGAAGAGAAGAGAACAAGATGCAGGTGGCCTGTTACATCCCCGATTCTGCGAAGGAAAAGCCCCAGGAAGGCGAAGTCGTCGCCGTGGGCAAGGGCAAGCGCCTGGAAGATGGCAAGCTGATCCCGCTGGACGTGAAGGCTGGCGACCGCATCCTGTTCGGCAAGTATTCCGGCACCGACATCAAGATCGATGGCGAAGAGTACCTGATCATGCGTGAGGACGAAGTCCTCGGCGTTCTCGAAGCAGCCCGAAAGCCAGCGCGAAAGCTAGTCGAGGAAGAATTAAAGGAGATCGAACATGGCAGCAAAACAAATTGTTTATAGCGAAAATTCCCGCCAGGCGATCCTGCGCGGTGTCAATCAACTGGCCGATGCGGTGAAAGTGACCCTCGGACCCAAGGGCCGCAACGTGGTCCTCGAGAAGAAATTCGGCGGACCGACCATCACCAAGGACGGCGTCACGGTGGCCAAGGAAGTCGAGCTGAAGGATCCGCTCGAGAACATGGGCGCGCAGATGGTGCGCGAAGTGGCCTCGAAGACCTCCGACATGGCCGGCGACGGCACCACGACGGCGACCATTCTGGCGCAGGCGATTTTCCGCGAAGGCGTGAAGAGCGTTGCGGCCGGCGCGAATCCGATGGCCCTGAAGCGCGGCATCGAGAAGGCCGTGGAAGCTCGTCGTCGAGGAAGTGAAGAAGTTCTCCAAGCCGGTTACGCGGCGACATGATCGCTCAGGTCGGCACCATTTCCGCCAACGGCGACGCCACCATCGGCAACACCATCGCCGAAGCGATGAAGAAGGTCGGCAAAGACGGCGTCATCACGGTGGAAGAGTCGAAGACCATGGCGACCGAGCTGCAGACCGTCGAAGGCATGCAGTTCGACCGCGGCTATCTTTCGCCCTACTTCATCAGCGATCCGGAGCGCATGGAGTGCGTGCTCGAAGATCCCTACATCCTGATCCACGAGAAGAAGATCAGCAACATGAAGGACCTGCTGCCGGTGCTCGAGCAGATCGCCCGTTCGCGGCAAGCCGCTGCTGGTGATCGCCGAGGAAGTGGAAGGCGAAGCGCTGGCCACCCTGGTCGTCAACAAGCTGCGCGGCACGCTGAACGCTTGCGCGGTGAAGGCCCCGGGCTTCGGCGATCGCCGCAAGGCGATGCTCGAAGACATCGCGCATCCTGACCGGCGGCAAGGCCATCTTCGAAGAGACCGGCATCAAGCTCGAAGGCGTCCAGCTGGAGGACCTCGGCCGCGCCAAGCGCGTCACCGTCGACAAGGACAACACCACCATCATCGACGGCGCCGGCAAGCAGAAGAACATCGAAGGCCGCATCAAGCAGCTCCGCGCGCAGATCGAAGAGACCACTTCGGATTACGATCGCGAGAAGCTGCAGGAGCGGCTGGCGAAGCTGGCCGGCGGCGTGGCGGTGATCAAAGTCGGCGCGGCGACCGAGACCGAAATGAAGGAGAAGAAGGCCCGCGTCGAGGATGCTCTGCATGCCACGCGCGCGGCTGTCGAAGAAGGCATCGTTCCCGGCGGCGGCGTGGCTCTGCTGCGCGCGGCTAAGGCTGCTGGACGACCTGAAGCTCGAAGGCGACGAGCAGATCGGCGTCAACATCATCCGCCGCGCCTGCGAAGAGCCGGTTCGCCAGATCGTCGGCAACGCCGGTTACGAAGGCGCCATCGTGATCGAGAAGATCCGCGCCAACAACGACCCCAACTACGGCTTCAACGCCGCCACGGCAGTTACGAAGACCTGGTGAAGGCCGGCGTCATCGATCCGACCAAGGTCACCCGCTCGGCTCTGCAGAACGCCGCTTCGATCGCGCGCTGATGCTGACCACCGAAGCCATGATCTGCGAGATCCCGGAGAAGAAGCCCGCTCCGATGCCCGGCGGCGAGCACGGTCCCGGCGGGATGGACTACTAGACATTCGTTAGACCCCGCAAGCAGTTGCACTTGGATAAGGCCGCTCGAGCGATCGGGCGGCCTCTTCTTTTTGGGACGCGACTAAATAGAATCATGCCCGCCGCGCGCAAGCTTACACCCGACCAGCTTCTGCAACGGGTGGAAGCCGAACAGCGTGGGGAGCAGCGCGGCAAACTGAAAATCTTCCTGGGATATGCCTCAGGCGTCGGCAAATCCTTTCGCATGCTCGACGAAGGCCGCCGCCGCAAGATCGCGGGGAGGATGTGGTGGTGGCGGCGACGCAGTCGATCGCGTCCGCACGAAGTCGACGAACTGCTCCGCGGCCTGGAAGTGATCCCGCGCCGGACGGGGTCCTGCGATCGACGTCGAAGCGGTTCTGCGGCGGCATCCCAGCGTTTGCCTGATCGACGGGCTGGCGTATCGAAATCCTCCCGGCAGCAAGCATTCGGAACGCTGGCAGGATGTGGAGGAGCTGCTCGCCGCCGGGATCTACGTCGTGACTTCCATCAATCTTCAATATCTGCAGGAAAGGCAGAAACAGGTGGAAGCGATTCGCGGCAAGATCGTAAAGGATTCCGTTCCCGAGGCGTTTATCCGCACAGCCGACGAGATCGAGCTGGTGGACGCGCGCGCCCGAATATTGCGTGAATCATTCGAGGAAGCGACGGCGCTGCTCATGCGATCTCGACGCGCGGCAGTTCAGCATCAGCTTTCCGAGCTGCGGGAAATCGCGCTGGTGCTGGCCGCCGACGTGGTGGATCACCAGCTGGAGCAATATCTCCAGGCGCCAGGGTATCGAGCAGATCTATGGCGCGCATGAGCGGATTCTGGTCTGCATTACGCCGCGCTCCAATGCGTCGATGATGATTCGCCGCGGCCGCACGCAGGCCGACCGTTTTCACGGCGATCTGTATGTGGTTTATGTCCAGCAGGATGAGCTCAGCCCCGCCGATCAGCAGATTCTGGATCAGAACCTGGCCGCCGCGCGGGAAGCGAATGCGCACGTCGAGATCTTGGACGCGCGAAGATGCCGTCGGCAGCATTCTCGAATTACGCCGCGCAGCACGGGATCACTCAGATCTTCGCCGGACACAGCCAGCAAGGCGGCGGCTGGCTGAGCCGCTGGAGGCCGAATCCGGTGGAGCGCCTGATCATGGAATGCCGACGGAATCGACGTGCGCGTCTTCCCCACCAGGCCCGCCATGAGTGCAACACGCCGCTCGTCCCGCGTCGTCCAAACGCTGGGGCCGCCTCACCATTTTTCTGGGGTATGCGGCGGGCGTCGGCAAGACGTACAAGATGCTGGAAGAGGCGCAGCAGTTGAAGCGCAAGGGCACGACGTGGTGGTCGGATATTTCGAGCCGCACGGCCGCAAGGACACCATCGCGAAGATCGAAGGGCTGGAGGTCATTCCGCGCCGCCGCATCGTGTATCGCGATCGCGAGTTTGAAGAGATGGATACTGCCGCGATCCTCGCGCGGCGCCCGGAAATTTGCGCGGTGGACGAATTCCCGCACACCAATATTCCCGGCTCGGAACGCGTCAAGCGATGGGAAGACGTGATGGTTCCTGCTGGACGCGGGCATCGACGTGATCACGACGATGAACATCCAGCATCTGGAAAGCCTGAACGATCAGATGCGCGAGATCGCCGGAGTGCAGGTTCGCGAAACCATTCCGGATTGGGTGGTGAAGCAGGCCGATGAGGTGGTGCTGGTGGATTTGCCGCCGCGCGCGCTGCTGAATCGTCTGCAGCGCGGCGTGATTTACGGGCAGGACAAAACTCAGCAGGCGCTGGATAACTTCTTCAAGGAACCCACGCTGGCGGCGCTGCGCGAGATGGCGCTGCGCCAAACCGCGCACGAAGTGGAGACCCGCGCAGGATGAAGCCGACGGAGAAGCCCGGAAATCCTGAGCGAATCCTGATTCATGTGACCGAATCGCCCGCCGCCGCGGCGCTGATTCGCAGAGGAAAACGCGTGGCGGATTATCTAAAGGCGGATTGTTTCGCGGTGGCCGTGGTCCCCTCTTCCGATCCGCGAACAACTCGAACGGCATCTGGAGTTCGCGCGGAAGCTGCACATCGAAACGCGTGTGATCGAAAGCGCGAATCCAGCCGAGGCGCTGGTCGATTTCGCACGCCACAACGGCGTGACGCAAATCTTCCTGACAAAACCCGCGCGCCGCCCCATCCCATTCTTCGGGAAGCGGCCGCTGGCCATGGACATCGTGCGCCTGGCGCAGGATCGCCAGGTGACGGTGGTGGCCGAGCGAAAAGACTTCTTAACCGCCCGCCCTGAAACGCTCCGAGTAGTCGCCCGCCGTGATCCCCAGGGCGCGGACGAAGGATCGCCGCATGGTGTCCGCGCTTCCGAACCCGCAGCGCATCGCGATCTGCTTCAGCCCGTCCTTCGACCCCTCGAGGAGCGCGCGAGCCGCATCCACCCGCGTCTGTTCCACGAATCGCGCCGGCGTCATTTTCTTTTCCGACGCGAACACGCGCGCGAAATGACGCGGACTCATGCCGCACTGCCCGGCGAGCGTCTCCACGTTCAGATCCGCAGTCAGGTTTTCAAAGATCCACGACTGCAAATCCTCGATGGGACGGCGCGAGCTGACCTGCGCGGCCAGCAGACTGCTGAATTGCGATTGACCGCCTGGGCGCCGCAAGAAAATCACCAGGTCGCGGGCGATTTCGAGAGCCTTTCGCTGGCCATGATCCTCCTCCACCAGAGCCAAGGCCAGATCGATGCCCGCGGTGACTCCCGCCGATGTGTACACGTGGCCGGCTTTGATGTAGATCGGATCCGGCTCCACGATAATCGCGGGAAAAGCGCTCTTGAGGCGTCCACACCAGCGCCAATGCGTCACTGCGCGCAGGCCGTTCAGGATGCCCGCGGCGCCCAGCAGCATCGCTCCCGTGCAAATCGATCCGATGCGGCGCACGCGGCCGCTCATGGCCGCCAGCCATCGCAGGAACGCCGCATCGCACATCAATTCCTCGGCGCCATCGCCCCCGGGGACCAGCAGAGTGTCCACGGTTCCACGCAGCTTACGGTAATCCGCGGCGTCCTTTAAAACCAGGCCGCAACTGGATCCAACCAGGCCCTTTGCTGAACTCGTGACCAGTTCCACGCGGTATCCGCCGCAGCGCGCGAAGACTTCGTAGGGACCCGTTAAATCGAGGATCTGAACGGGCGGGACTGCGGCGAAAACGACTCTGCGCACGCCGGCTAGTATGGCAGATTTCGTCGTCTAAATGTCGTTGATGCCATTCCGAAACCAGCGCACACTGGGGACGAGACGTATTCTCTTTGCCCGCGTCCGATGTAAGAGGTTTTTCGCCAATGCTACAAGACATCCGTTACGCCCTGCGAGTCCTGATTAAGAATCCGGGATTTTCGGTGATCGCGATCCTGACGCTCGCGCTCGGCATCGGCGCGAATACCGCGATTTTCAGCGTGGTTTACGGGGTCCTGCTGCGGCCGTTGCCGTATCAGAACGGCGGACGCCTGGTGGTGTTGCATCAGGAATCGCGCAAGGCCAACCGGAGCGACGTGCCCTTTTCCGCCAAGGAAATTTTCGATTATCGCGATCTGAATCACACGCTGGACGGAGTGGTGGAGCATCACACCATGAACTTCCTGCTGCTCAGCGCCGATTCGGCGGAACGCGTCAATACCGCTGTCGTATCGGCGAATTCCTTCGATGTTCTGGGCGTCAAGCCGCTGCTCGGCCGGACCTTCGTCGCGGCCGATGAAGACCACGGCTCCAATGCCGTTCTGATCCTCAGCTATGAATATTGGAAAGGCCGCTATGGCGGCGATCCCAACATTGTCGGCAAGGTTTTTCAGATGAATAACCGGCCGCATACCGTGATCGGAGTGCTTCCGCAGATTCCTCAATATCCGGTGGAAAATGACGTCTACATGCCGACGTCGCAATGCCCGTTCCGGTCCTCGGCACGGTTCATCGAGAACCGGAAGGCTCGCATGATGACGGCGTTCGGCCGCCTGAAGCCGGGAGTTTCGCTGGAGCAGGCGCAAGCCGATCTCAGCACGCTGGCGCATCAGATCGAACAGGCGAATCCGGATGTGTATCCAGCCGGGCATGGATATGGGATGGCCGTCGCGCCGCTGCAAGAAGACTTGACCCGCCGTGCGCGCACCACGTTCCTGGTCCTGTTGAGCGCAGCCGGCCTGGTGTTGCTGATCGCGTGCGCGAACGTCGCGAATCTGCTGCTGGCTCGTCTGTTGAAGCTGGAACGCGAGCTCGCGATTCGGAGCGCGCTGGGCGCCGGGAAGCTCAGGCTGATTCGCCAGCTTATGACCGAAAGCGTCATGCTCTCGCTGGCCGGAGGAGCGCTGGGTCTCGCGATCGCGCCCAGCGCGATGGCGGTGCTGGTGAAATTCGCCGAACGATTCACGACGCGCGGCGGAGAGGTCCGTATCGATGCTCCGGTTCTGCTATTCACTCTGCTGGTCGCGCTGCTGACGGGAGTCCTGTTCGGCCTCGCACCGGCGTTTTCGACCGCGAACCACCTGGGCGACGCGATGAAGCAGGCAGGCGGCCGCAGCACCGGAAGCCGGGGCCGGCAGAGCCTTCGAGGAGCCTTAGTGGTGGCGCAGGTCGCGGTATCGTTCATGCTGCTGATCGGCGCGGGCCTCATGATTCGGAGCTTCATCCGGCTCGAAAGCCAGAACCCCGGCTTCAGTCCGGAGCGCGTTCTGGCGATGCGCATCAGTCCTAATTTCTCGAAATACACGCAGGCGCAACAGCTGACCACTCTGGACGATACGGTTCTCCGCCGCGTTCGAGAGGTCAGCGGAGTTCAATCTGCGGCGTCCGCATCCAGCTTCCCGTTCAATCCCGCTGGAGTCGCGCAGGGACCGGGGAGTACGTTTTTCGAAATTGAGGGCCGCCCGGTTTCGAAAGGCGAAGTGGCTCCTCAAGTCGACGTAACCGCGGTCAGTCCCGAATATTTTCAGACCCTCCGTCAACCCATCGTGGCGGGCCGCGATTTTTCGGAACACGACGATGCGAAGGCCATTCCCGTGGCGATCGTGAACCAGACCATGGTGCGCCACCGCTGGCCATCCGAGGACCCGGTCGGCAAACGCATGAGCTTCGATCAGGGCAAGACTTGGGTGCAGATTGTCGGAATCGCGGGCGATGCCAAGGAGTATGGGCTGGAGCGTTCCGTGCACGACGAAGTCTACGCCCCTACGCTGCAGAACGGCTTCGCGGGAAACCTGCTGGTCCGCACCGCCGCCGATCCGATGAGCGTCGCGGCGGCGATTCGCGCGGCTGTTCACGCGGTCGATCCGCAGCTCGCCATCGACCGTATGAATACCATCGAGCGCTTTGAGCACGAATCCATGGCCTCGCCTCGAGTGACTGCGATCCTGCTGGGCCTGTTCGCCGGCCTCGCCGTGATCATCAGCGCCAGCGGCATCGCCGCGGTGATGGCGCTGTCGGTCAGCCAACGCACGAATGAACTGGGCATTCGCATGGCGCTCGGAGCCTCGCGCGAATCCATCGTCTACATGGTGGTGCGCCAGGGTCTGACCCTCGCCATCACCGGAACCGTACTGGGATTCGCGGGCGCCATCGCGCTGACGCGCCTGCTCTCGTCGCTTCTCTATAACACCAGCCCCACCGACGCGCCAACCTTCTTCGCGGTATCGCTGCTATTCCTAACGGTCGCCGCGATGGCGTCTTTCCTGCCTGCCAGGCAGGTCACCGCCATCGATCCGCTAACCGCGTTGCGTCAGCAATAGCGATTCCCTTTTATGAACGTCGGGCGCTATTGCCGGCGATGGCGCATTGACCGCTCCCTTTGGTCAGTACGGAGCGAGCGCTTCATTGTTTTCTCCAGATGCACTAAGTCGCCTCGGGGTCAGATGGAAAGTTCGCCGGCGATGGTGCAGTGACCGCTCCCTTTGGTCACGGCTCGTTAGGGGACACTGCGAGCGCTGCATTGTTAGGACCAGATGGTAAGATCGCCGGCGATCTTTCTATCTGATCCCTAGGCCGAGCGCGTTATCCTAGTGCTTCTGGAGAAAAAATGAAGCGCTCGCTCGTAGTGTCCCTATCCTTCACCCTGGTCCTCCAAGCGCAGGATCAGACGCCGGTGATCACCGTCCCTCCCGCAGCCAACCGGTTTCACGGTGCTCTGCGGCCCTTTGCCGCACGCGAAGTGTCGTCCCCCAGTTTCGAAAACTCCGCGCGTCTCCATCAATTGATACGCGCCGGCAACCTCTATCTATCCCTGCCTGACGCCATCTCGCTCGCCATCGAAAATAATCTCGATATCGAGCTTAGCCGCTACTCCATTCCGATCGCACAGACCGAAACGCTGCGCACCCGCGGCGGCGGATTGCCGCGAGGCATCCTGTTCACCATCGCGCAGCCTCCCGCTGGCGTCGGCGGTCCCTTGAGTCCGCTGGTCACGCAAGCCGCCACCCAGTCGACGCCGGGTACCAGTGTCGCCAGCAACGCGCTCGAGCTCGGCGTTCTATCCGAGCCTCAGGTCAACCTGTCCACTCTCGGAACCATCGCGTTGTCGAATGGCTCGCCGGTCCCGGTCTTCGATCCATCGCTGTTTCTCAACTACAACTGGACTCATCAGACCATCCTCAACGCGAATACATCCACCAGCGGAATCGGCGTTTTGCAGAACAACATTCAGACTGGGAACGCTGCCTATCAGCAGGGATTCAGCCCAGGAACCAGCATCAACCTGGGGTTCAACAACACACAGGAAAATACCAATTCGCCCAGGAACGTCATTAACCCGTACATTAATTCCGACCTCGCCCTCACCGTGACCCAGCCCTTGATTCGAGGCTTCGGCCGCAAGTTGAACGACCGGTTTATTCGCATTAGCCTGGGCGAGGAAAAGATCACGAGCCTGCTGTTCCGTCAGCAACTGATCGAGGTCGTCTACGGAGTGGTGCGCCTTTACACGGACCTGGTCGCGCTAACGGAGGACGTCAAGGTGAAGCAGGAAACGCTGGCGTTCGCGCAGAAACTTTACGACGATAATAAGCTCCAGGTGGATGAAGGCACGCTCGCTCCGCTGGAACTGAGCCGCGCCCGCGCCCAGGTTTCCGCCAGCCGTCAGGATCTGATCAACTCGTCCGGCCTTCTCGAAGAGCAGGAGGCGATCATGAAAAACGTACTGACGCGGCGCGGCAATCAGGACCCGGATGTCCGCGCCGCCCGCCTGATCCCGACCGATTCGCTCGATGTGCCGGCCACAGATGAGCCCCTGGCCATCGACCAGCTTCTCGCGCAAGCCTACCAGCTTCGGCCGGACCTGAGCCAGGCCGGCCTGCAAGTGGAAATCTCACAAGAGAGCCTGGAAGGCTCGCGCAATAATCTTCGACCCGAGCTGGACCTGGTGGGCACGGCCCAGAACAACGGCCTCGCCGGTCTGCCGCTGGTGGCCGGCGCGGAACCGAGCCTCATCGGCGGCTACGGCTCCGTGCTCGACCAGATCGCGACGCGGAAAAATCCCACGTATACCATCGGCGTGCAGCTCACTGTCCCGCTTCGCAATCGCGTGGCGCAAGCCGATGCGGTTCGGGATGAGCTCCAGTTACGCCAGACCCAGGTCCGGGTGCGCCAGCTTCGCAATCAAGCTCAAGTGGAAGTGGAGGACGCGCTGATCGCCATGCGCCGGGCCCGCGCCTCCTACGATGCCGCGGCCGAGACTCGCGCGTTGCAGGAACAATCTCTATCGCTCGAACAGACTCGCTATGGAGAAGGCGTCTCCACCAGCTTTTTCGTGATTCAATACGCGAGCCTGGTTGCGCAGGCGAAGTCTTCCGAGGTGGCCGCGAAAGGAGCGTATGTGAAAGCCCGCGCCGCTCTCGCGCGAGCCGTCGGCTCGATTCTCGACGAAAATCACGTCACGCTGGAGTCCGCGCTCAAAGGTCACATGTGAAGCGAATGCGGGCGAATCGCTAATCCGCTTGTTCCACCGGCGCGAGCCATCGGAAAAGGAAAAAGTGGCGGCCGCAAAGCGCGCACCGGTAGGGCAGCAGAATCCAGTTGAGAGCTTTCTCCCACGCATTCCGGACACCGACGTGTCTGAAATCGACGGACCTGCAATTCGGACAACGGGACGACATCATCAGCAAGCCTCGGACAACCTGGTGGCCTAAGAAGAGACGGTCAAACCGACGGACTTAGCTCCGGCGATCCGCGAATGGGCAGGAATGCTCAGACATCAACGATCCTGAGCCTAATTGCACCGTTTGTCAACTTTACAGCAGCCGGTAGAACAGTTGCAGCGCGGGATAAAGCGACTTGTAGATCTCGTGGGACTTCGCGTAACGCTCGCATTCCGCAGCGCGAGGCTCCATCGACCCCGCCTCGCGAACCACCGCTTTCGATGCTTCCGCGACCGAAGAGAAAGCTCCTGTCCCGGCCATCGCCAGGAGCGCCGCGCCGTAGGCTGATCCTTCTTGAGTTTCCAGTGTCGTCACACGTTTGCCGAAAACATCGGCGAAGATCTGGCGCCACAAGGGGCTTCGAGCGCCTCCACCCGAGAGACGAACCGAATCAGCCACAACGCCAAGGGCGGCGATCAGATCCAGGCAGTCTTTCAAACTGAAGGCGACGCCTTCGAGGATGGCTCGGATCAAATCGCCGCGGGTGTGCCGGGCGGTGATCCCGATCCAGCCGCCGCGAGCCGTAGAATCCAGATGCGGCGAACGTTCGCCCATCAAATAGGGGAGCCAATAGAGACCATCGGCAGTGGCCGCCGCGGCTTCAGCCATCAGGTCGTTATAGGTCGCGCTGGGTGCAAATTGGTTGCGGAACCACTGCAAGCTGAGGCCCGCGCCCTGGGTCACGCCCATCACGTGCCAGGCGTTTTCGACGGCGTGACAAAAAGTGTGGACGCGGCCCGCGCGATCATATTCAGGCGAATTAAGTTGCGCGAAGACGACGCCGGAGGTCCCGATGGTGCAGGAAACCAGCCCCGGCTCGACGATTCCGTTGCCCACCGCGCTGGCCGCTTGGTCGCCCGCGCCCGCTACCACCGGCGTTCCTTCGGCGAGTCCGGTCTCGCGGGCGGCCTCGGCATGGATGCGGCCAGTGATGGCTGTAGATTCGAAGGCATTCGGAAGAAACCGGCGGTCGACGTCCACGCGATCGGCCAGGTCGAACGACCAGCGGCGCTCGACCACGTCGAACAGGCCGGTTCCAGACGCGTCCGAAACATCGGTGGCGAATTCACCCGTCAGGCGATAGCGCACGTAATCTTTCGGCAGCAGAATATGGCGAACTCGCCGGTAGTTGGCCGGCTCATGCTCGCGCACCCATAGGAGTTTAGGGAGCGTGAATCCAGTGATCATCGGATTCGCGATGGATGCGAGCACAAATTCCGCGCCCGCATGATGATTGATCCAATCCACTTGCGCCTGGGCACGCTGATCGCACCAGATGGGCGCGGGCCGGATCACACGGGCATCGTGATCCAGCAAGGTCAACCCGTGCATCTGACCCGACAGGCCGATTCCTCGAATGCCGCGGGCGTCGATCTGCGATTCGTGCAGCACGCCGCGAATCGCTTCCATTGAGGCCGCGGCCCAATTCTCTGGAGATTGTTCGGCCCACAGCGGGCGCTCCATTTGCATCGCCTCATGCGGAACAACGAATTCAGAGTGCACGTTGCCATGCAGATCCACCAGCAGGGCTCGGCTGCCGCCGGTGCCGACGTCGAGCCCGAGGCAATAGGCGTTCATTTTGTAAAAGGAAGATAAGCCGCGCCATACAAGCCCGCTTCATTGCCGAGCTTGGCGCGTTCGACGCGAGTCGGAGCGTTGCGATAAGTGAACGAGCGTCGCTCGATTTCGGCCAGCATGGCGGGCGCGAAATAATCCCAGGCCGGAAGCGGTCCGCCGCTTAGAAGATATAACGGGAAATTGAAAATGTTAATCAGCGTCGCCAGCGCGACGCCGAGCGCTTCACCCATGTTGGTGAAGATCGCTTTTGCTCGGGCCTCGCCGGCCACGGCCTGGTGAAACACGTCCTCCGAGGTGAGTTCCGCGCCCAGGCCGATCAGTTTCGCCATCGACGAAATGGCCGTCGCCGATGCGTGCTTTTCCAGGCATCCGGTGTTGCCGCAGCCACACGGGTTGCCGTTCGGAACTACGGTAATGTGGCCGAGTTCGCCCGCCATCCCGACGTGCCCATGGACCACGCGGCCGTTCGAAATGATGCCGCCGCCGATGCCGGTCCCCAGCGTCAGCAGGACCAGGTCATCCACGCCGCGGCCCGCTCCCATCCATTTTTCTCCCAGGGCCGCGGCGTTGGCATCGTTTTCGAGAATCACTTTCGCGCCCAGCCGCCGCTCGATTTCGTCGCGCATCGGGTAATGGTTGAACTCGGGAAGGTTGGCGGAGCCGATAATCAATCCCGTATCCATCACGATGAATCCGGGAACGCCGACGCCGACACCGGCGAGGTTCTTACCGGTCCGCGAACGCAGGGCTTCGATCGCCTGCACGATATCCGAGACTACCGCGTCCCGGCCAGCCTCGAGTTGCGTCGACCCAGCGATTTTGTCGAGCATCTTGCCGCCCTCGTCAATCGCGGCCGCGCGCAAATTGGTCCCGCCGAGGTCGACGCCGATGGAATATTCACTCATGACGGTCGCAGGATAACATTTAGCTGGGCGGCTTTCCGATAGAGCACAAAGGATCGCCCACCACGATGTTTTGCCAACTCAATCCGCGGATCGCAAGGTAGTAACTCTCGGCCAGGTTGCGGCCCTGGTAGTAAGCGGGCAGGAGGATATCGGGACGCGGGTTCATCACCAGATACGGCTCTTCTGTATGACCGGAGGCTCCCGTGACGCCTTCCTGAATGTAATCGGCGGTCAGGGTCTGTGGGCTTCCGACGAACCACAGTTTGGGAGAGTTCCAGTCGCTTAAATTCCAATCGTCGGGTGGCCGCACGAAGGTGCGCGCGTTAGTGGAGACATATTCGGTCATGATGGCGCCAGGTAGCCACTGGAAATGCAGGAATCGCTGATGCCGGTTGTGGTCGTTCGACCCCCAACTGGCGTAGCCGATCACGTCGGTCTGATTGTAGAGAACCTTCTCGGATTCATCGAAGATCACGCGCTCCTTTGGAAGCTGGATGGCGGCAGAGCGCAGCCACTCATCTCCCGAAGGATCGCCGCCGCCCGCCAGATCGATCACGAACTTGCCACGATTCGCGGCTTCGAGAGAGCGATCGACCAAGCCTTTCACGCCATCGAAGTCATAAGCGGCCAGACGGGTGACCAGATAGATAGGAAACTCGGGATGGGTGAACTTCGCATCGCGCTTGCCGAAAAACGGATTGGGAATCGGCCCCGCCAGCGCGTGTGGATGCCGGTTATGAATGTCCGAGTACAACAGAGTCAACTCGCTATCGACCGAAGCGGAATCGACGGTCATAGCGGTGCCTGGTCCTTCACCCGCGATACGCAGCGGGTCGCCGGCCGTGGTCACGATATAGAGAATCTGCTCGGTGAGTTTGTGGGAGCG
Organism: Terriglobia bacterium; assembly: GCA_963705675.1. GTDB lineage: Bacteria > Acidobacteriota > Terriglobia > Bryobacterales > Bryobacteraceae > Palsa-187. The sequence goes on along the minus strand of CAVPKR010000021.1, from coordinate 30,732 downwards.
CAAGAACGAGGCGATGGGTCCCGCTACTTCGCGATCGTAATCCGCGCGCACAATTCTTTCAGCCGGGCTGGTGCGAATGTGGCACAGATTAGCCATCGGAATGCCACGGCGGCGCGCATAATATTCGCCGATTTCCCGCGATAACGCAGATTTGTCGTTGACGACTATCAGAACGTTCGCGGGGCCTTGGGCATTCGCCGAAGCCGCGGCCAATAGCAGCCATGCCAGGGCGCAAACGCGAGCTTTCATTACTGCCATTGTCGCGCAGCACCCGATCCGTGCGCGATGATGAATCGAACGTGGCCAGTTATCCCGATTCCGTCCGCTTTCTCTACACTCTTGGCAATGAGGTCAAAACCGCCAAGCTGGGGCTCGACCGAATTCGCAAAGTTCTGGAGGCTTTGGGCAATCCGCAGCGTGCTTATCGTGTAGTCCACGTCGCCGGCACTAATGGAAAAGGCTCCACTTGCGCGATGATTGAGGCAGCACTGCGCGCCGCGGGCGTTCGCACGGGCCTCTTCACGTCGCCGCATTTGGTCGAGCCCACCGAGCGCATTCAAATCGACGGGTCCCCGGTTACGCCCGCCCAGTTTCAGCGCGCCTTCAACGTGGTTCACCAGATCGCGGAGACGCTGGATCTGGATTGTCATCCCACTTACTTTGAGACCGTCACCGCGATGGGATTCTGGCTGTTTCGCGAAATGCGCGTCCAGACTGCCGTAGTGGAAGTGGGCCTCGGCGGCCGGCTGGATGCGACCAACGTAGTCGAGCTGGCGCTCACCGTGATCACGCCGATTGACTTCGATCATGAGGTTTACCTGGGATACACGCTCGAATCCATCGCCGCGGAAAAGGCCGGTATTTTGAAGGCGGGAACTCCGGCGGTGTTCGCAAACCAGCGGCCCGAAGCGGCTGCGGTACTGAACCGGCGCGCCGCCGAGTTGGGGATCGAGGTGCATCGCGCCGAAGATTTTCCGGTGATCGATTTAGAGGTCGATTCGCGCGGGTCAAGATTCTCAGGCCTGTGCGTGCCCCTGGCGGGCGAGCATCAAGTGGAAAACGCGCAGACCGCCGCCGTCGCTTTGAAAGTCTTAGGCGTGGATCCGCGCGGCATCGGCGAGACTCGCTGGCCCGGCCGGCTGGAGCATGTCTCGCCGAATCCGGACATCATTCTGGACGGCGCCCACAATCCTGCCGGGGCGCGGGCGCTGGCGCGGTATCTTCAGCGCTTCTATCCGGACCGCAAGCTCTGGTTGATCTACGGCGCCATGCGCGATAAATCGATTGACGAAATCGCGGGGATTCTTTTCCCTTTGGCGAATGAGCTGATCTTCACCGCGCCCGACTTTGCCCGCGCCTTGCGGCCGGAAGCGTTGCAGGAGATCGATTCACGCGGACGCACCGCCCCGTCAATTGCGGAAGCGCTGGATCTGGCGCGTGCCGGCGCGGCCGCCAGCGACGTGATCGTGATCACCGGATCGCTATTTCTAGTCGGCGAAGCGCGCGCCCTGCTATGCGGCGGAATCCGTCAGCCATACCACTAGCCCTAATCGATGAATTTGTACGCCACCGTAGTCAGGAAATCCGGAAACTCCGCGCCGGTCGTCAACTGTTTGAAAATCTCCGATGCCTTGCCTGGGCGAGCCGCTTCATCAGTCGCTTGACGAACCATCGCCGCCGTAACCGTTCGGCCATCATCTAACTTCGCGCCGTGTTTCACCCATTGCCAAACCTGCGCGCGGCAAATCTCGGCCGTGGCGGCGTCTTCCATCAGGTTATAAATCGGAACGCATCCCGACCCGTGCAGCCACGCCTCCAGATACTGCAAGCCCACATCGATGTTCCAACGCAACCCTGGTTCCGTAATGTCGCCATCGGGAACAGCTAGAAGATCCTTCGCGGTAACATGCACGTCGTCGCGCCTGCGGGAAATCTGATTCGCCGCCGGCATATGTAGATCGAAGACCTCTTTGGCGATCCCCACCAGCCCGGGATGCGCCACCCATGTCCCGTCATGCCCGGCGCGGACCTCTCGAAGCTTGTCCTGCCGGACCTTTTCGAGCGCCTGCTCATTCGCCGCGGGATCGTTCTTGATCGGCACCTGCGCCGCCATGCCCCCCATCGCGTGAATACCGCGGCGGTGACAAGTCTGAATCAGCAAATCGACGTAGGACTTCAGAAAGTGCCGGTCCATGGTCACCTGCGCGCGATTCGGCAGGACAAACTGCGGGAAATTCTTGAATTTCTTGATAAAGCTGAAAATATAATCCCAGCGTCCGCAATTTAACCCGGAAGAGTGTTCCCGCAATTCGTACAGGATTTCATCCATTTCGAACGCCGCCAGGATCGTTTCGATCAGCACCGTCGCCCGTATCGTCCCCCGAGGCACGCCCAGTTGATCTTGAGCGAAGTTAAAAACATCGTTCCACACGCGAGCTTCCAGATGACTTTCAAGTTTCGGAAGATAAAAGTACGGCCCGCTGCCCGATTTCATCAGCGTCCGCGCGTTGTGGAAAAAATACAAGCCAAAATCGAGCAGCGACGCCGAGATCGGCTGCCCGCCCAGAATCGCGTGCTTCTCATTCAGGTGCCAGCCGCGCGGACGAACCACCAGGGTCGCGATCTTGTCGTTCAGCTTATACTTCTTGCCCTCGGGACTCGAAAATTCGATGCTTCGGTTAACCGCGTCGCGAACATTCAGTTGCCCGTCGATGCAGTTATGCCAGGTAGGTGAATTGGCGTCTTCGAAATCCGCCATAAACACATTGGCGCCGGAGTTCAACGCGTTGATCACCATCTTCCGGTCCACCGGACCGGTAATCTCCACGCGGCGGTCCTGAAGGTCGCTGGGAATGGCCGCGACGGTCCAATCCCGAGCGCGAATCGCGGCCGTGCTCTCCAGGAAATCGGGAAATACTCCGGCATCGATTTCCGCTTGCCGCACTCGCCTTCGCTCCAGTAATTCCTGACGCCGAGGCTCGAATTCCGCCGCCAGCCGCCCGACAAAATCCAGAGCTTCTTTGGAGCAAATCTCGGAATGTGCGCCTAGCGCGGTGATTTCGAGTGTCATGAATCTACCTTCCAGCGAGTGCGGAGTTGGGCGCAGGCACGCTGCGTTTCACCGGCAGCGGCATCTTACGAAGGATCACCGCGATGCATGTCGCCAGCAAAGCCAGCACCGCGCAAGCGTAAAAACCATAGTTCCAGGAGCCGGTTTTTTCATATAATTCAGCCGCCAGGCCGCCGCCCATGATAGACGCGACGCCCTTGGCGCTGTAAATAAATCCGTAATTGGAACTCGCGTTCTTCGCGCCGAAAAAGTCCGCCGACACCGATGGGAGCAGCGAATAAACCTCGCCCCAGGTGAAAAACACCAGCGCGATCGTGACCACGAACAGCGTCGCGGATGTGATTCCGACCGTCACCACGCCGATCAGCGCAGCGGCATGCAGCAGATACGCGACGATCATAGTGTTCTCACGCCCGATCCGGTCTGAGATCCATCCCCAAAAGATTCGGCCGCCACCATTGGCCAGCGGATTCATGGTCAGTGAAACCGTCAGCAGCGCCGTGAACTTCAGGGTCTTCGCCATAGGGCCCACTTGCGCGGTCACCATCAAGCCGCCGATGCCCATCATCAGCGCCATCGAAAAAAGCATGTAAAAATGCGGTGTGCGCAGCATTTCCAGGGAATTGAAATCCTCGCCGTGGCTGCGCAGTTGGACACGCGCAGGCGTCGCGATGGGCGCCGCGGTCCTCGGCGGATTTTGCAGAACCTGCGCCGCCGCGACGATCAGCAACCCCTGGACGATCCCGGTATAAAGGAAAGCCGAGCGATAATCCTGCGTGTGAATCACGTAGGCGATCGCGGATACGAACAGCGCAGCCCCTGACCCGAAGCCCGCCGCGATCAGTCCCGCCGCCAGCCCGCGTTTATCCGGGAACCACTTGAGGGCGATGCCCATCGATCCGCAGTAGACCAGCGCCGCGCCGAAGCCCGCCAGTGAGTACAACGCGTATAACTCCGGCAAGGTTTTCGCGATGCCCAAGCCCGCCCAGCCCACGCCGCATAAGACTCCCGCAATCGACAAAAACGCGCGCGGCCCCAGGCGATCGATTAGCCAACCCGAGCACGGCATGATCCAGGTCTCGAAAAAAATGAAAAGCGTGAAGCCCCATTGCACGTCCGAAAGCTTCCAGCCATTAGCGGCGCGGAGCGGATCGACGAACAAAGTCCAGCCGTATTGAAGGTTCGCGATCATCATCATCGCGATCACCGCGGCGCTCAGCCTCACCCAACGATTCACTTCGTTACTCCTCTCGAAACCTGATCCAGCAAGCGCGCCGCCGCATAAACCGATTCCATATGCGGCATCGCGACGCCCAGCCGCTCTCCCAATTCCACCACCGCGCCCACCACTGCTTCCAGTTCCATGGAGCGTCCCGCTTCCAGATCCTGCAACATCGACGTTTTGTGTTCGCCCACTTTTTCGGCTCCCGCGACGCGCTGGTCGATCGAAACCGGCAGGTCCATTCCCAATTTCGCGGCGACCGCTTCGGCCTCGGTCATGATAGCGCGGACCAGGGCGCAGGTGAGCGGGTCGCGAACCATCTGCGCCAGCGTCGCCCGGGTCAAAGCGCTCAGCGGATTAAAGGCTGCATTTCCCAGTATTTTGACCCATATTTCATGCTTAATCCGGGCGGTAATCGGAGCTCGCAGGCCGGATTTAATCAGACTTTCCGCGATATGCCGGGTCCGATCTGTTCGCGTCCCGTCGGGTTCGCCGAGCGAAATGCGATTGCCTTCGTTATGCCGGATGACACCCGGCTCGACAATATCGGTCGAAAAATAGGCGATGGAGGCGACCATGTTTCGAACCGGTATGGATGCCGCGATGACGCCGCCAGGGTCCACTCGTTCGAGTGGCGCTTCCGGAAAGTACCACCACGGCACGCCGTTTTGAGTGCCGACCACGACGGTGTCTTCGTGAATCAGCGGCTTCAAGTGCGGCGCGAGCTGCGTCAATCCGTGGGCCTTTACGCCCAGGAAAATCACGTCGGCGCCGTCTGCGTCGCTCAGGTCGCCGATCACTTTCGGGTGAACTTCGAAATCGCCGGTGGGGCTGATCACGCGCAGGCCATGCTGCTGCATCGCGGCCAGATGGGGGCCGCGCGCGAACAGCGTCACATCCTCGCCGGCCAGCGCCATGCGGGCTCCGATGTAACCGCCGATCGCACCCGCGCCGGCGATCAGGAACTTCATTATTTTTCTCCGGTCAGCGCTTTGGCGACCGCTCCGCGCTGGATCTTGCCGGTCGCGGTGCGAGGAATCGTGTCGACGATATAGACTTTCTTGGGACGCTTGAATTCAGCCAGGCGTTCTTTGCAAAATGCGAGAATCGCCGCCTCATTCTTGGCCTCGCCTTCGCGAAGAACCACTGCGGCCGCCACTTCTTCGCCCCAGGTCTTGTGCGGGAACCCGAACGCCACTGCTTCGGCAACCGAGGGATGAGCCAGCAGCACTTCATCGATCTCGCGCGGAGCGATCTTCTCGCCGGCGCGGTTGATCAGTTCTTTAATGCGGCCCGTCAGGGTCAGGTAGCCATGCTCGTCGAGAAAACCTTGGTCGCCGGTGCGGAACCATCCGTCAGTGAAAGACGCGGCGTTCGCCTCGGGATTATTTTCGTAGCCGTCGACCACGTTGGGCCCTTGAATCACCACTTCGCCGCGCTCGCCTCGAGGAAGATGATTGCCCTTCGCATCCATAATGCTGACGCCGACCCCGGTTCCGGGTCCCACCGAGCCGGGCTTTCGCGCCTCGGGCGGCTGCGGATTGGAGCACATCTGATGCGAGGCTTCCGTCATTCCGTAGGCTTCGAGAACCGGTACGCCGAAAACGGATTCCATTCTTTCCATCATTTCGGGCGGCAGCGCAGCGCTACAGGATCGAATGAACCGCAGGCCCTCGCTGCCTTCCGGGCGGGTGTCGCCGGCGCGGGCCAGCAGCAAATGATGAATGGTCGGAACCGCGGAATACCATGTCACTTTGCAGTCGCGAACGGTGCGCCAGAAGGACAGCGGATTGAATTTCTCGGGGACCACGATGGTCCCGCCGGAAAGCAAAGTCGAGATGGTGGAGGCGACCAGGCCATGCACGTGAAACAGCGGCATGGCGCATAACGCGATGTCGGCGGGAGTCAGCGAATAGTGCTCGACGATGTTGTGCGCTGATGCCGCAATGTTGCGATGCCTGATAGGGACGCGCTTCGGCCGGCCCGTGCTGCCGCTGGTATGCAGCACCAGCGCGATGCCATCCGGCGATGCAGCGGGCGATTTTCCGCCTTGCGGAGCGCCTGCGATCCGGACAAATCCGGTGTCGTCCATTTCGAGCGAATAGACCGGCACTTTGCCTTCAGCGGCCTTGCGGGCGTCCGGCGCGCCATCGGGCGGGCACAACAGGATTTTCGCCGAGGTGTCTTCCAGGAAAAAGGTGAATTCATCCTGGCGATAACCGGGATTCAGCGGCGCCGCGGTTCCGGCGATCGACGCGGCCAGAAAACTGACGATCGCGGGAAGACCGTTGGGCAGCACCGTCGCGACGCGGTCTCCCGCGGAAATGCCGAGGGCAGCCAGGGTGCCGGCCATGGTCATCACCTGGTCGCGCAGGGACTGATACGTGATCTGAATTCCAGCCTCCGGCAAAATGATGGCCGTACGATCGGCGGGCGCTGCAAAAAGAACTTCCTGAAGAGTATTTGGATTAGACATTAAAGACAGGGCTTTCTTGGCGATGTTATCAGACTTCCAGGATACGACGTCACGCGCGGAACTTGGCGCGTAAGGGCTTTGTCCTCCGGCGATTGCGATGTGACCAAGGCTCGCCTTGCCGCGACGGCTCTTAAGATGACCGCGTGTACGCCAGCGTTTCGCTCCTTCTTGAGACATGGATGGTTTTTGGCGCTCGCCGTCTCCACCCTGGCCGCCGGGCTGGGGATTTCGGCCGCTCTCGCCAGCGTTGCCGATGCGATTCTGTTTCATCCACTGCCGGTCGCAAGGCCGCGGGAGATGGTTCGGATTTACACCGCGTCCACGGGACAGCCGCTCGGGTTTGTCTCGAACCCCGACTTTCAGGATTTTCGCAACGCGACGCGGACCATGGCCGGAATGCTCGCCGAAACTCAGGTTCTGCTCGCTGTGGGCAGTTCGCCGGCGCAGATGCGCATGGGACTCGCGGTGAGTTGGGATTATTTCGACGTTTTACGCGTCGCTCCCGTTTTGGGCCGTACCTTTAGAGCGGAGGAGGCGCGCGACGCCGTGGTCGTGCTGGCACATTCTTTTTGGGAATCGCAATTCGGAGCGGATCGCGCCGCCATCGGGCGTTCGGTTCAGATTGGTGGCACGCCGTTCACGATTATCGGAGTGGCACCCGCCGGGTTTGCGCTCGACCGCTTCACGCGTGAGGATTTTTACTTGCCGATGGGCGTCTACGGCACGGGTCTTCTGGCCGTATCCGGGCATCCGTTGGAGGAACGGCAGCGGCGGTATCTGAAGGTCTATGGGCGGCTTGTTTCGGGCGAGACTGCCGAAGCCGCTCAAGCCGAGTTTGCGGCTTTAGCTGCGAATCTTGAAGAGAAGTATCCCGAAAGCAACCATGCGCGCCGTGCGGTGGTTCTAACGGAGTTTGAAGCTCGTAAGTCGGAGCGAACCATGCCGGCGCTGGCCGGATTGCTGGTCGCAGTGGCCGCTTTGATTCTGGCGATAGCCTGCTTTAACGCGGTTGGGTTGATGCTGATGCGGGCCGAAGGGCGGGTTGGCGAAATCGCGATTCGTCTTGCCCTGGGAGCGACGCGCGCCCGCCTGCTGATGGACAGCGTCATCGAATCCGCCATGCTGGCGGGCTGCGGCGCGGCTTTGGCGATCCCGGTGGCGTGGATGGGCACTCGCCTGTTATCGCAGGCTGCGACGCTGCCGACAGACTTCGGATTCGCGATTTCTCCAAGGATCGATGCGCGGATCGGGTTAATTGTGATGGGCGCGGCCGCCATTGCGGCGATGGTATGCGGACTGGCTCCGGTGCTGCGGCCGATGGAGATTGCAACCGCCCTGAAACGGCGCGCCGGGCGATCGAGAAGCGCGATGGTCGCCATCCAGATCGCGCTTGCATCGGCGCTCCTCGCCTGCGGAGGATTCGTTATAGCAGGAATTGCGAGCGCGGGAAAAATCGATCCGGGTTACAGGACCAGCGGCGTGCTGACGATGGCGTTGGACCCTGGGCAGCTTCGTTATGACGAAGCTCGTACGCGCGTATTCTACGGGCAGGCGCTGGAGCGAGTGGGGCATTTGCCCGGCGTCCGCGGAGTCGCGCTGGCGCAATCGGTGCCACTCGGATATACCGGCGCGCAGCGGCAAATCAAGGTTGGAACGGAGCTAAGAACCGTTTGGATCAACATTGTCAACGACGCATATTTCGACTTGCTGCGAATCCCGATCCTGGCGGGCCGCGCGTTCGATCGGCGAGATACGGGAGCAAGCCCTATGGTCGCCGTGGTGAATCAGGAACTGGCGAAGTTGTGCGGAATCGGCTGTAAATTTCGAATGAACGGGCGCGCAGTCGAGGTGATCGGGGTCGCGCGAACGGCGAAATATTTTCAGTTGAGCGAACATCCCCTGCCTTATCTTTACTTGCCGTTTTCCCAGAATTACGCCTCGAGAATGATGTTCCACGTGGAGACGGGAAACGCGCGCGCCGTGCTGAATGAAATTCGCGCGATCGACGCAGCGCAGCCGGTCAGCGAGGTTCGGGCTTTGGAGGATTACGTGAGGCAGGGCGCAATGTTTGACGCCCGGGTCGCAGTGGATGTATTGGGCGCGGTGGGATTGTGCGGCTTGGCGCTGGCGCTGGCAGGGTTGTACGGAATTGTTTCGCAATCGGTGGAGCGGCGGCGGCGGGAAATCGGAATACGCATGGCCTTGGGAGCCAAGCGGGGCGCGATGATCCGGCTGATCGTCGGGCAAGGCGCTCAGGTGGCCGGCTTTGGAGTTGCAGGCGGATCGATTGCCGCCGTGGCATGCGGACGGCTGCTGTCGAGCCTGACCGCCGGGTTGGGCGGAATCAATTTTTGGGTGGTCGCGGGAGCTGCGGCGATCGTGATGCTTGCCAGTGTAGCGGCTTGCTTTATCCCAGCGTGGCGGGCGTCGAGGATCGATCCGGCATGTGCATTACGCCACATCTAACGGACTTAAGCCGACCGGGCTGAACGGTTTCGAGGTTTCGTCGAGGCTTGAATCCCAATCTTCCCAGGTACCTTTCGATTGGCTACGGCCAGAAAGAGGTACTTCAATGGGAGATCCTATCGTTATTTATCCGCCGGTTAATTAAGCAATAAAAAGGGGGAGCCACGGCTCCCTTATTCTTGTTTAAACAGGCCTTGGCGATCGACGTGGCCTCCTTTGAGGAAGACCATCGCGATTCGTTCGGTGGAGGAAATGTCTTTCAAAGGATTGCCGTCCACCAGCAACAGGCTGGCTTCGTAGCCCTTACGAATCAGGCCCATTCGATTATCGGCTCGCAGCAGCCGAGCGCCGTTATACGTTGCCGCCTGTAAAGCGATCGCGGGAGGGATGCGGCTTCCACCCAGAGCTGCAATTCGCGATGGATACCGGGGCCATGGATCATTTGGGGATTGCCGGAATCCGTGCCGGTGACAAGGGTCACTCCGGCTCGCATGGCCGCCTGCAAGTTGCGATTCGAGTCTTCGAGCGTGAGAGGATGCGACTTGAATGACGCGCGCAGCTCTTCGAATTGCGCGGACGCGATCATTTTCTTGGTCTGAGTCAGTAATGCCGGCGGGCCTACTTGCTGGACTAATGAACGATCCAGCAGATCGGTTTTTTCCTGCGCGGTTGCGATGATGGCTTCAAAGACGGCCAGCGTCGGATCGTAGGTGACGCCCATGGCCTTCATTCGATCGAACAAAGCGGCCGGAATCGCGTCGCGCATAGAGCCGTGCTCGATGCCGTTGACACCGGCGTCCAGCGCATCGGCAACGTCGTGAGCGGTGCCGGTGTGGCAGACGATGGGCAGATTGTCGGCTCGCGACTGCTCCGCGATGGCGCGCAGCAGGGCCGGATCGAGGCGCGGCAAGACGTGGCCGGGATAGCCGCCTTCGAGAATCGCCTTGGTGCCGTCGACGCCGAGCTGTTTCAGGTCATCGACCATTTTGCGGGCTTCTTCCGGGGTCTTCGGCAGGCGCACGAGTTGCTGGGCGAATTGAGCTCGCATCGCCTCAGGCACAAACTGGACGTACTCGGTGCCGTGGCCTGCGGGCGCCGTAAACATGGGTCCGACCAGGAAAAGCTCGGCGCCTTCCTTTTCGCCATTGCGAAGAGCGGTGCGTTTTTTGAGGACCAGGTCCGTGGAATCGCCGACGCTTTTTACAGCGGTCACGCCGCTGTAGAGGTAAGCGGCGAGCTCGCGGTCCATGGCCGATTCGGTCTTGGTGTACTCAGTTGGATCCTGCCAGAAGCCGCCGGGCGAGCCCAAATGCACGTGCACGTCGATCAAGCCGGGCAACAAGGTTTTGCCTGCGGCGTCGACGCCTTCCGCGTTCAGGCTCTTGGCATCGGGCGCAGGACCCGTGTAGATTTCGGCGATTTTTCCGTTCTTGATCAGCACAGAACCTTGTTCGATAACGTTGCCATCGCCGATAAACAGCCGTGCATCGCGAATCAGCCAGGTGTGGGTGCGCTCCATTTCGCGCGCCATGACCCGTTCCTTCACGACGTTGTCTTTGGCGCGAGCCTGCCAGATCCCCATCAGGAGAAACGGCGCGAGTACGGCGACGATCCAGAGCTTGGCCGACGCTTTCATCTTTTCGTCCTTCTCCCAACGGAATAATTTCATGGCCAGGAAGGTGCCGATTATGGCTGTGGTGAGCAGCACGGCGGCTCCTGTAAGGTTGTTCCAAAATGTTTCGTGACCTTGCAGGATTCCAGTGAGGCCGGTAGAAAGATACGTCGACGGGATAAATTGCGCGGTGATTTGCAGCCACTTGGGAAACATCGCAATAGGAAACGTCGCGCCGCCCAGAAACAGCATGGGGAAATACAGAAGCTGCACAATGATCTGGCTTTCCTGCATGGAATTGGCCACTGCGCCGACGATGCTGCCGATGGCCCGGAAGGCCATCAGGCCCAGTAGAACGAATGAGTAGAGAGCAATGGGATGTTCGAGCGGCGGCATGCCGTAAATCAGGCGCGCCAGCAGCAGGGTGATGAACGTAACCGGGATAAAGTGGACCAGTCCGGTTACAAGTTGGGCGACCAGGATGGGCGCGGGTGAGATGGGAGCGACTTTGTAGCGGCGCAGGATGTTCGCTTCGCGTTCCATTACGGTGCGCATGCCGGCTCCGAACAATCCCGAAGCGAGGACGCCCAGCGACAGCACCATGGTCACGATCTGGACCACGACTCCGCCCTGTTCGGCGTGCATAAACTGGCCGAAGATAAAAAAGAAAATCAGCGGGAAGATGTAATTGAAAAACAACACGGTACGGTCGCGCATGGTGAGGCCAGCAGGTTCCATCCGGATTAATGCGATATAGGCTTTCATGTCAGTCCCTCAACCGCTTTCCCGTGAGTTCGATGAAGACGTCTTCGAGGGTGGGTCGTTTCAGATTGATGTCTTCGAGGTCCAGGCCGTGCTGGTCGATCCACTTGACTAAATCCGGCAGAGTGCGCGCGGGGCGGGTGGAATAGACTGTGAGAATCAGGCGATCTTCGCTTGAGGACGTGCTTCTCCGATTCCTGAAATTTAGGGACCTCGGCGGGCATTGGCTGCGCGGTGCGGATATCGATGCGCGACTGGTCGGCGGTGCGGGCCTGAATCTCACGCGGTGTGCCGATGGCGATGATCTTTCCCTCATCGACGATGGCGACGCGGTCGCACAGGCGCTCGGCTTCCTCAATGTAGTGGGTGGTGAGAAGAATGGTGCGCTTGGCGTCGCGCATTTCGCTAATCAGGCTGTGAATTTCGAGCCGAACCTGAGGGTCGAGGCCGGTGGTGGGCTCGTCTAAGAACACCATCGAAGGATCGTTGACCATCGCCAGGGCCAGGGCGACGCGCTGTTTCTGGCCGCCGGAGAGGCGCGAGTAAAATTCATCGCGCTTTTCCCAGAGTTGGAGACGCTGGAGCAGCTTGGCGCAGTCTATATTGCGCGAATAGAAAGCGGAAAAGAGGGTCAGCGATTCACGCACGGTCATCTTGTCGGGCAGATTAGTGGATTGCAGGCAGACGCCGATGCGGTCTTTAATGGCGCGAGTTTCAGTAGCCGGATCGAAGCCGAGGACCTTGACGTCGCCGGCGGTGCGCGGACGCAGGCCTTCGAGAATCTCTACCGTAGTGGTTTTGCCGGCGCCGTTGGGACCTAGCAGTCCGAAGACCTCGCCTGGCTCGACATCGAAGTCGATTCCGCGGACGGCTTCGAAGTCGCCGTACGATTTATGCAGTCCGCCGACGTGAATCGCCGGACCCTTTCCCATTTCCATGGGTCCCATTGTAGCGGCGAGGTTGAATTTGAGATTCGAATACCGGCGAATGACGGAAAAAGGTGGACGGGTGGCTGTCGAGTGGGGATTATTCGGGAGTGCTGGATTGGTCGGGAGTAGCGGGATTGACCGCTCCCTTTGGTCGCGGCTCGGGGCGCGAGTTCGAGGGGTCGCGGTTGGGTTCGAGGGATGGCGGGGCGAGTGGAAGCGAGGGGTCGCGGTTGGGTTCGAGGGATGGCGGGACGAGTGGAAGCGAGGGGTCGCGGTTGGGTTCGAGGGATGGCGGGGGCGAGTGGAAGCGAGGGGTCGCGGTTGGGTTCGAGGGATGGCGGGGGCGAGTGGAAGCGAGGGGTCGCGGTTGGGTTCGAGGGATGGCGGGGGCGAGGCGGTCGTGGTTGGGTTTCGAGGGATGGCGGGGGCGAGTGGGAGATGGAATGGGGGCTAGCTTTTTTGGGTGCGGCGGAGGGTGTACTGTTCGGGGCTTACGGTGCCGTGTTTCAGCTTTTTCCAATCGTCCATTACGCCGATCAGGCGGCCGTTGATGTGATTGGATTGGTCGGAGGCGAGGAACAGGGCAAGATCCATCTGCTTGTCGGGAGGAGTGCCGCCGGTGAGGCGGGTTTGCTCGGCGTGCTCGGTTTCGCGCCAGCCGGAGCGCTCGCCGGCAGCCAGGATCTGGTCGGTCATGTGGGTGTAGGTGTCGCCGGGGGAAATGCAATTGACTTGCACGTTATGCTCGGAGACTTCGGCGGCCAGGCTTTCGGCGAAGCGCGCGACGGCGGCTTTGGTGGCCGCGTAGACGGCGAAATTCGGGCGGCCGCTGGAGGCTCCTCCACAGGCGAGGACGATAATCTTTCCGGAACGGCGCTCAATCATGTGAGGCAGGACGGCTCGGCAGGCATTCATCACGCCGATGAGATTTGACTGGATCACTTCAGGCCACGACTTTGGCGAGCTTTCGGTAAAGGGTCCGATGGGGCCCTGGACGGCGGCGGCGCATACCAGCACGTGCACGGGGCTGTTGAAGTGGACGCGCATACGCTCCACCGCGGCGGACATTTGCTCATAATCGCTGACATCGTAGCGGACCCGCAAAGAGGATCCGCCGCCATGCTCGATTTCGAGATGGCAGAGGTCGAGCTCGGCTTTACTGCGCGCCATCAATCCGACGCGCGCCCCTTTGCTGGCGAAGCCGATGGCCAGTCGTTTTCCAACGCCCCGGCCCGCGCCGGTCACCAGCACCGTAACTCCCTTGAAGGACTGCACGCTCATTACGTTAATACAAACTACGCGGTCCAGTAGCCGTCGGCCCAGCCGAAGGCCAGCGCTACTACGAGTCCCATGGTAGGGAAGAGCGCCGCCGCGATGACAGTGCGGATCGGCCAGGTCCATTTCGCGAATAGGGATACGGCGAGTTGTGGAGCACACAGAAGAGTCATGATCAGGGTTTGTCCCGCGGGGCCGTGGCCGCACCAGGGGCAATGATGGCCGTGCTGCGCGTGGATGTTGCACATAGCGTCAGCGCCGGCCCAGAGGGAATGGCATCCGCACTGAAAGATCCAGTTGCAGAAGTTGATAAAGAAGAGGCTGGTTACGGTGAAAGAGAAAGCGAACGGGAGGATGCGGGACGCGATTCTCATGGCGCGACGGGTCCGGCGACTCGGGCGTGACCCAGCATCCGGACGACGTTTTCCATCAGCTTGAGGCCGCAATTCCCGTCGAGGGTAAGGATCGATTCGGGATGGAATTGCACCGCTTCCATAGGCAGATCGCGATGGCGGATACCCATGATGATGCCGTCGTCGCTCTCGGCGGTTACTTCCAGGCACGCCGGCAGTTTTTCGGGAATCGCGTAGAGAGAATGATAGCGGCCGACGCGAAATTCATCGGGGAGGCCGCTGAAGATTCCGGCGCCTCGGTTGCGGATCAGGGACGGCTTGCCGTGCATCGGATAGCCTAAGTATGCCCAGTTCGCCGCCGAAGGCTTCGACCATGGCCTGCAGGCCGAGGCACACGCCGAAGACGGGGATTTCGAGTTTCGCGGCGCGGCGGATCAGCTCGGGCAGGCCGAAATCGGAGGGACGGCCGGGACCGGGGGAGATCAGAATCATCGACGGATCGATTTGCGCGATCATTTCGGGCGGGAAGCCGGCGCGATAGGTGATGACTTCGGCTCCGGTCTGGCGGGCGTAGTTGGCTAGGGTGTGGATGAAGCAGTCTTCGCTATCGACCAGCAGGAGGCGAACTCCGCGGCCATCCTCGAGGGGAGGCGTGATAGCGGACGGGCGCCGCGGGCTGAGGCGTCGAGGGCGCGGAAAAAGCTGGTGGCTTTGAGGGCGCACTCACGATGCTCGGCCTCGGGGATCGGAATCGTACAGCAGGGTCGCGCCTGCGCTATAGGCGGCGATTCCGTCGCGCAGGTGGATGGTCCGGATTGTGATGCCGGTGTTCATGTCGCCGTCGAGCGCGATCATTCCGACGGCTCCGCCGTACCAGCCACGGGCGTCTTTTTCCAGGTCCTCAATGGCCTGGGCGGCCCATTTCTTGGGAGCTCCGATGATGGTGACGGCCCACATGTGGGTGAGAAAGGCGTCCAGGGAATCGAAACCTTCGGCGATGGTCCCTTCCACGTGATCGACGGTGTGGAACAGGCCGGCATAAGACTCGATCAATCTGCGGCCGATGACGCGCACGGAGCCGGGCTCGCACACACGCGATTTATCGTTGCGGTCGACGTCGCTGCACATGGTCAGCTCGGATTCTTCTTTAGTGGAATTAAGCAGCTCGCGGATGTTTTCGGCGTCTTCCAGGGGATCGCCGGTGCGGCGGGCGGTTCCGGCGATGGGACAAGTCTCGACGCGGCGGCCTTCGACGCGCACGAACATTTCGGGAGAAGCGCCGATGAGCTGCTCGTCGCCGAATTGGAGAAAGAACTGGTAGGGACTGGGGCTCGCGTGCTGGATCTTTTCGAATAGCTTCGAGGGGCTGCCGGAGTAGGGGGCGCGGAAGGTCTGGCGCAGGACCACTTCGTAGTAATCGCCGCGGCGCATGCCTTCGCGCACGGTTTCCACTTTGGCCATGTATTCTTCGGCGGTGTGATCGGACTCGATGGGGCCGGGGGCGGCGCGTTTTGGTCGCTTAAGGTGATCGGCGGTTCGGGGAAGGCCTTGCGTGGTGAGGTCGCCGAGGGTGAAATCGTACTGGAACCGTTCGATCTGTTCCTTCTTGCGATCCATGAAATAGATGTCGTCGCAGAGGAACAGGTGCAGATCCTTGACGCCGTGGCGCGGGAGCTTCAGGTTGATGGGATCGAACTGAAGGAGCAGATCGTAGCCGAAGGCCCCGACCAGGGCCAGGCGGGCGGATAGGGGATGGCGCAACTCATCGATGAGCACGCGGAGGATCGAAAACGGGGATGGCTGTTTGCTGCGCTCCTCTTCAGGGAAAAGCTCGGCCAGCGGTTTCAGTTGGCCACGTAGCGCGCCGTTTTCGAGGCCGAAGCTTTCCCAATGCGGGTGATTCGCGAGCAGGGCTTCGAAGATGCGATTCAGGATTTTGCCGCGGTCGTTGAGCGGCTCAAAGCGCATTTCACGCCCGGCGGAGACGATCTGGATGGAGGGGGCTACGGCGCCGAAATCCCAGCGGGAATAGCGTTCGGGATACTCGTCGCCGGAAGAAAAGTACACGCCTCGCTGGGTGTCCAGTTTGCTTAGAAGGCCGCGCAATCCGCGGGCGTAGGGGACTTTTGAGACAGTTCTGGTTACGGTGATGTGACTGGGTGTCGAGTAGCTTTCGGGGCGCATACAGCTTTCAGGCGGGCTGATCCAAGAGTAGCATTTATGGATTTTAGGCCGGGACTTCAATAAATTCGGCGAAGACTTCGTTGGAGAGCATGACGCCTCGGGGAGTCAAACGGACGCGGCCGCACGGCGGATTCGAGCAGGCCTTCGCGAATGAAGTGCTCGATGACAGGGTTGAAAGTCGCTTCGATTCCTTCGGAGAGCCGCAGGCCCAGGAAAAATCGTTCGGCGAGGGGATCGGCCTTTACACGTTCGATCGCTTGCGGGTTTGCGACGTATTCCGCGGCCGATTCCGCGTTTTGCCAGCGCCATTCGCCGTCGAAAGAATGGGCGTCGGCGCCGAAGCCGAGGTAGGGCTCGCGACGCCAGTACTTCAGGTTGTGAATCGACTCGAATCCGGGGCGGGCGAAGTTTGAAATTTCGTAGCGCAGGATGCCGGCGTTCTCCAGACGCGCGACGGCGGAAAGATAGAAATCCGCGATCTGATCGTCGGAGGGAACGTCGGGAGCCCCATAGCGAACACCGCCTAAGAGAATTTCCTGGCCCAGGCGGCTGTCTTCGTCGACCTCAAGCATGTAAATGGATGCGTGAGGCGCGCCAAGGCGCTCGATCCAATCGAGAGATTCCGACCAGCTTGCCGCGGTCTGGCCGGGGAGGCCGGCTATGAGGTCGATATTGATCGAGTCGATTCCGGCTGCGCGCAGGATCCCGACTTCGCGCTCGACCGTTTCCGCGGTGTGCTTGCGGCCGGTTCGAGCCAGCTCCCGCGCGATGAAGGATTGCACGCCGAGGCTGACGCGGTTGATTCCGGCCTGGCGCCACGCCGAGGCTTTTTCGGGCGTGACGGTCCCCGGAGCGGCTTCGATAGTCGCTTCACGCCACGGGCGGCCGGGAATTTCATCGAGAATCGCGGTGGGATCGGTCTGGCTTGGTGTGCCGCCGCCCAGATAGACGGTTTCGGGGGTCCAGGGCCATTCGGTTCCGCGCAGCTCGGCTCGCAAAGTATTTACATAACGTGACTCGAGGTCCCTGGGCAGGACGCCGGACGCGAAGTTGCAATAGGTACACTTTTGCGCGCAAAACGGATACGAAATGTAGACTCCCGGCATCTACAGAGCGCCTACCCGAGGCCTGGACATCTGTTCATTCACAGTTAACTATTTCACGATAACGTGTTTTTAAGCGACTTTCGTCCAGGTTGCTGCATCTGTTACTCTTGGACCGTTCGCCCGTCAAGACACCATGGAACCCGGCTGTATCCGACATACCGACCTCCCCGCAACCTCGAAGTTGTTTGCGGACTTCACTTATCATTTCGATCGGGTATCGCGCTTTTACCGGCACAACCCGCACGATCCGGCGGCGATAGAGGCCGCGGCGGCGGAAATCGAGTATCCCGCGGAGCGGCGTGCGGCGATGGTGCGGGCCCTGGCGGGGCAGAATGGTGAAAGCGAATCGCTGCGGCGGCTGGCGCTGCCGGGAACGGTGGCGGTGGTCACGGGCCAGCAGGTAGGACTGTTTTCCGGACCGGCGTACACCATCTACAAGGCGATCACGGCGGCTCGTCTGGCTCGGGATTTGACGGCGCGCGGGATTCCCGCGGTTCCGGTGTTCTGGCTAGCGACCGAGGATCACGACCTGGCCGAAGTGGATCATGTGTGGAGCTTCGACTCCGCGCATCAGCCGGTGTCGTTCCGGGCCGAAGCGGCCGGCGGGACGAATGGCAAGCAGCGTCCGGTCGGCGGGATTGTGCTCGATCGGCCTCCGGTGGACGAACTGGCTGCGTCGCTGAAATCGTTTCCCCATGGAGAAGAAATCGCAGCAGCCGTGAGGGATGCATATGCCCCGGGCGTGACTATGGGCGCGGGGTTCCGTGCTTTGCTCGCGAAGCTGCTGGGCGGACTGGACCTGCTGTTTCTGGATCCTCTGGACCCGGCGATTCGCGCCATCGGTGCGCCGATCGTCGAAAAAGCGCTGAGCGCCGCGCCGGAATTGAAGGCTCGCCTGCTGGAGCGCAATCGGGAGCTGGAGGCGGCCGGTTATCACGCGCAAGTGCATCTGGAAGCTAAGACGTCACTGTTCTTCTTACTCGAAAATGGCGAGCGGGTCCCGCAGCGCCGGCCCGATACGGAGTTTGGCGAGCTTCGCGACCGCGCCGCTCAGGTTTCCCCGAATGCCCTGCTGCGGCCCGTGGTGCAGGATTATCTTCTGCCGACGGTCGCCTATATCGGCGGCCCGGCTGAGCTGGCGTACATGGCTCAATCGCAGGTGATCTATGAGCGGCTGCTGGGGCGGATGCCGGTGGTTACGTCGCGCAGCTCCTTCACCTTACTTGAGCCGCGCGCGGAAAAGCTGCTGACCCGCTATAAGCTGACGGTGCCGCAGACCTTTGTCAACGAAGAATCGCTGAAGGAACACATCGCGCGCACGCTGGTTCCCGGCCGGGTGGAAAAAGCTTTCGCGGAAACCAGCCTGGGCGTGGGACGGCACATCGACACGCTTCACGACGAGCTGGAGGGCTTCGACCCGACGCTGGCCGCATCGCTTGAAAAGAGCCGCGTGAAGATCGCCTACCAACTCGAAAAGACGCGGCGGAAAATCGAACGGGAAACCATGCGACGGGATGAGCGCGCCATGGCCGATGCGGTGTATCTCAACCACCTGCTGTATCCGCATCGCCATTTGCAGGAGCGCTTTTACTCGATTCTTCCTTTCCTGGCCGAGCATGGCACGGACCTGGTGGGGCGCCTGTATGATGCGGCGCAGCTCGACTGCCCGGATCATCGCGTCCTGACGATCTAAACGGCTATGCGCGTCAACACGGTTAAACAAGCCCTGAAAGAAGGCAAGCTGCAGGTGGGCTGCGGCTTCGGCCAGATCCGGTCTGTGGAAGTCGCGAAGATGCTGGCGTCGGCTGGATTCAACTGGACCTTCCTCGACGGCGAGCACGGCGCGTTTGGAATCGAGACGTTGTACGACCTGTGCCACGCCTGCTCGAATGCGGGATTGTCGCCGATTGTGCGGGTCGCCGACATGCAGTATGCGCTGGTGGCGCGGGCGCTTGACTGCGGAGCGCAGGGCGTAATTTTCCCGCGTGTGGAATCGCCGGAGTTGCTGGCGGAAGCGGTGAGCTGGACCAAATTTCCGCCGGTGGGTATCCGAGGATTTGGGCTGGGGGCGCAGCATATCGAGTATGAACGGTCGACGATCCCGCAGATCCTGGAGCACATGAACCAGAACGTGATGGTGGTGCTGCAAATCGAGACGGCGCTGGCGGTGGAAAGACGCGATGAGTTGTTATCGGTCCCGGGGCTGGACGCGGTGTTGATCGGACCTGTGGATTTGTCCATTTCCCTAGGCGTCCCGGGCGAGTTTGAGCATCCCAAAATGGTGGCGGCGATGGAACAAATTCGCGATGCTTGCTTGAAGCACGGGGTGGCGCCGGGCACGCAGACCAGGACCCTACCGCTCGCGAAGTTCTGGAAAGAACGCGGGATGATTTTCCTGGGAAGCGGAAGTGAAACCGGGTTTCTGTTCGACCGGGCGACTGAAGTCGCTACGGCGCTGAAGAGCTAGGGCTGCTGCGGAGACCGGTACAAAGCGGAGGGCAAATGATCGCACGAGTGTGGCACGGATACGCGAAGCCCGATCACGCCGACGCCTACGAGGCAATGTTGAAACCGGCGCCGTTACCGGGTCTCGACAAAGTTGCGGGATACCGGGGTAGCTATGTGCTTCGCCGTGATCTGGGGGACGAGGTGGAATTCATCACGGTGCTGTTATGGGATTCGATTGACGCGATTCGCGCAGTGGCGGGCGCGGATTACGAAACCGCCGTGGTCCCGGAGGAGCGGCGGCAGCATCTGGCACGGTACGACGCGAAAGCGGCGCACTATGACATCGCGTCGACGCACATGATCAATCTATAGGGACGAATCGCGCGCGATCCTTATCCTTTCGCACCGCATCCACGGGGAATGCCTGGCCGTGCATGACGACATAGATTCCCGGCGCGAGTACGCGGGCCGCGAAAATGCTCTCGGTCAGGTTCTGGAGGCCATCGCTCGATTCGAACCCAAGCGGCGTCATCGCGCCGGTAAGCACGATGGGAAATTTCAGCTCGCCGAGAGCGCGCTTGAGGAACAGGCCGGTCTCGACCATCGTATCGGTGCCGTGAGTGATCACGATGGGCGCGTCGAGCCGCTGGCGAACGGCATCGAGCACGCGGGTGCGATCGGAATCGGTCATCTCCAGGCTGTCCTTGTTCATGAGGCGCGTGGTGTCGATTGCCGCGTCGGGAAGGCGCAGGCGGCCGAGATAGGTTTCGATTTTGCTATCGAGGTTTTCAACCGAGCCCTTTTGTTCGGAATAGATTTTCTCGATGGTGCCGCCGGTGGTGATGACGTGGACTCTCCGCATGGAGAATTCCATCCTAACGCGGCGCTGCCGCATCTAAACTGGAGACATGAAGATCGCGATCGAAGGAATGCATTGCCAGGCTTGCGTGCAACGGGTAAGAAAGGCGCTTGAAAAGGTGAGCGGCCTCCGCGTGGAAGATGTGCAAGTGGGCTCGGCTGTGGTTGCGATCGAGCCGTCGCGGGAGACTGCGGTGCTGGATGCGATCAGAAATGCCGGCGATGAGCCGCGCCTGTCTGAATGACTGAAACGGTACACATTCACGTCGGGGGAATGACCTGCGCGGCTTGCCAGTCGCATGTGCAACGCGCGCTGGAGCGGACGCCGGGTGTTCGGACTGCGGCAGTGAATCTGATGACCGGAGACGCCACGGTCGCGTACGATCCGGGTGCAATTAAGGTAGACGCGCTGGTCGAGGCGATTGTCGACACGGGTTATGAGGCCGAACTTCCATCGGCGGGGCGCACCGCGTTCGAGGAACAGGAAGAGCGGGAGCGAGCCCAAGTGGAGGAGGCTCGCGAACTTGGGATTAAGGCGGTGGTCAGCCTGGCGCTGGGCGCGATCGCGATGTTTGTGTCCATGCGATGGATGCACGTTGCTTCGGTTCGATACGTTCTGCTGGCGATGACGGTATTCGTGATGGGGTGGGCTGGACGGCGCATTTACACGGGCGCGTGGACAGCGGCGCTACACGGATCGGCTGATATGAATGCGCTGGTGGCCCTGGGGACGGGCGCGGCGTTTCTATATTCGCTGGCTGCCACGGTCGCGCCGGATCGATTCGGGGTCCACGATGTGTATTACGAATCGGCGGTGCTGATTCTGGCGTTCGTGTTGTCGGGACGAGCGTTGGAGGCTCGCGCGAAGCGACAGACTACCAGTGCGCTGCGAAAGCTGATCCATTTGGGCGGGACTACGGCTCGGGTGGAGCGGGATGGAGCCGAGGTCGACATTCCGGTGGGTCAAGTCCGGCGCGGGGACTTGATCGTGGTACGTCCGGGAGAAAAACTTCCTGTCGATGGCGAGGTGGTTGACGGATCGAGTTACGTGGACGAATCGATGCTGACGGGCGAGCCGGAGGCGGTGGAGAAAACTGTTGGCAGCCCGGTCACGGGCGGGACGGTCAACACGACGGGCAGTTTCCGCTATCGGGCCACTTCGCTGGGCGAGGCTAGCGTGCTGGCGCGAATCGTCGCGCTGATGCGCGAGGCGCAGGGGTCGCGAGCGCCGATCGAGCGGCTGGCGGATCGGATCAGCGGCATTTTTGTTCCGGTGGTGGTCGCTCTTGCGATCGCGACTTTCGCGGCGTGGATGCTGACGGGCGGCGACGTGACGAAAGCGGCGACCAGCGCGGTCGCGGTGCTGATCATCGCTTGTCCTTGCGCGATGGGGCTGGCGGTGCCGACGGCGGTGATGGTCGCGACCGGACGCGGCGCGCAGATGGGCTTGCTGATCAAAGGCGCGGAGACGCTCGAAAGATTGAGGCGCGTCGATACGATCGTGCTGGATAAGACTGGGACGGTAACGGAGGGGCGGCCGCGCGTGGTCGAGGCCCGGATAGAGGATCAGGCATTGCGATTGGCGGCTTCGGCGGAACAGCGGTCGGAGCATCCGCTGGCGCGCTCGATCGTCGAATACGCCCGAGGGCGCGGGCTAACTTTAGAAAATCCGGTTGATTTCCGGGCCATTCCAGGGCGCGGCGTGGAGGCGGTGGTGGAGGGGCGCCGCGTGATGGCGGGTAATCGGGCGCTGCTCGAAGAGCGGGGGATTACGCCAGGTGACGGGGAAATTCTGATCGCGATCGATGGGGAATTTGCGGGGTCCATTCAGGTGGCTGACCCGGTGCGGAGCGGCGCTGTCGAAGCCGTCGGGGAATTTCGGCGGCTGGGGCTCGAATTGGTCTTGCTGAGCGGGGACCGGCAGGAGACCGCGGAGAAAGTGGCGAGGTCGATCGGTATTGAGAAGGTTGTCGCGGGCGTTCTTCCCGACGGAAAGGTCGCCGAGATTCGCCGGCTGCAGGGCGAGGGTCGAGTGGTAGCGATGGCGGGCGATGGGATCAACGATGCTCCGGCACTGGCGCAGGCCGATGTGGGATTCGCGATCGGTTCGGGCACCGATATCGCGATGGAAGCGGGAGATGTGACGCTGCTGCGGCCGGATTTGGGCAGGATCGCCCGCGCGATCCAGCTTTCGCGCGCGGCATGGAGCATCATGCGGCAGAATCTCTTTTGGGCGCTGGCCTACAACGTGGTCGCGATTCCAGCGGCGGCGCTGGGCTACTTAAGTCCGGTGATCGCGAGCGCCGCCATGGCGGCCAGTTCGGTGACCGTGGTGTTCAACAGCTTGCGCTTGCAACGCAAGAAGCTTTAGGCGCGCGCGGACGACGACATCGGTACCGGGGCCGAGTCTTCCTTGTACAAATAACAGCCTGCCAGCGCAGCCAGCAGCATTTCCACAAGCTCCACGGCGGTCGCGGTCAGCGTGTAGTCGACGCGGAAGAGATGCAGAAATACCGGCGCTGCATTCCCCATCGCGAACACGGTGGCCCACACGATCATGCCGGCGCACAACGCCGTTTTCGGTCCCGCGCCAAACCTGGGCCGGATCGCGGCGTAGATCCAAGTGGTCAGGAATCCCGCTGCGAATCCCCAGACATTGAAGGCGATGATTTGCTTCACTGACATGACGGGGGATCGATTGAGGCTGGTCATCGTCGCGGCCCACTGATTCGCCATGATGACGCCGTTCATGACGCCTTCGAAGATGTTAATCACCAGACCGGCGACGATTCCTCCCATGATGACTCGCCCAAGATTGATTCCGCCCATAAGGCTCCTTTCCGTCCGAACGATAGTAATGCGGCCTTCATCGGAAAGCAAGGGGTATAATTCGGGCTATGTTCAAGATCCCTATTTGGATAGCCACGGGTGCATTCGCGATGACGGCGGGCGCGCAGACGGTGGCAAATGCGCATTTTCACCATTTGCACTTGAATGCGACCGATCCCGCGGCGGACATCGAGTTCTACAGCACTAAATTCGACGCCGAAAAAGGCAAGTTCGAAGGGCTGCTGGACGGCGTGTGGACGCAGAAGAGCTGGATGCTGTTCACTAAAGTCTCCACGCCTCCGAAGAGCGAGATCACCAGCACGATCTGGCATTTCGGTTGGGGTGCGGAGGATATGAAGGCGACCTATGACAAGCAGGTGGCGAGCGGGACGAAATTTCAGACGCCGATCACCGATATCAGCGACATCGGCGGGGGCACGCAGATGGGGCGGTTCTTCTATGCCTATGTCGACGGGCCGGATCACGCGCTGATCGAGCTGAATACTGCCGCTTTTCATCGATTCGGACATATTCATTTGCTGAGCGACGATCCAATCGCGGCGGCCGACTGGTATGCGAAGAATTTCGGCGTGACGGTGCGAAAGAGCCCGCAGGAACACATGTATCGCGAGGTTCAGATCGGGCCCAGCGCGTCCTTCAATATGGATAACGTGAATGTGATCATTTATCCGGTCGCGTACGCGCGGACTTCGAAATGGCCGGAATGGAAGGATCGCGAGACGTTTGAATCGACCAAGGGACACGTAGTGGATCACATCGGAATCAGCGTCGATAACCTGGATGACGCGGTCGCCAAGCTGCGCGCGGCGGGGGTGAAAGTCACGGATGAGCCTCGCTCGGCCGCGGCCGGAAAAATCAAGTTTGCATTCATCGAGGGTCCCGACAAGATGCGGATCGAGATTATCGAGGGGCAGGCGAAGAAGGACTAAGGAGCGGCTCGCTTGGCGGTGATATCCGCGCGGAAGCGGCGCATGCCGCGCAGCCAGCGGTCGTAATCGGTGGCTTTGCGTTTGAAATATTCGGCGACGTCGGGGTGCGGCAGGATCAGAAATCGCTCCTCGGCGAGGCCTTCGATCACGCAGTCGGCAACGTGTTCGACGGAAACCGCCCCATCGACCAGGAAGTTATCCGGGTCCTGCATCAGCATCGCGGTGCGGACGCCTTGCGGGCACAACGCCGACACTTTGATGCCGCGATCTCCGTAAGTCATTGAAATCCATTCCGCCAGCGCGAGCGACGCATGTTTGGTGACGGCGTAGATTACGGACTCAATCGAAGTGAGCAGTCCGGCCGCGGAAACGGTCTGCAACAGATAGCCTTCGCCGCGCTCGAGCATTCCCGGCAGTACGGCGCGCGCCGCCCAGACGTGAGCCAGCAGGTGAATATCGCGCATCCGCATCCAAGCGGAATCCGGCGCGTCGATATCGCCCTCAATAAAGATTCCGGCGTTCGAACAGAACAGATCGATGTGACCGAAGCGGGCGATGGTCTCGGCCACCAAATTCTTGATCTCGGATTCCTGCGAAACGTCGATGCGGATGCCGACGCCGCCGATCTCCGATGCGACCTTCCCGGCTCCTGCGCCATCGATATCGGAAACCACTACGGCGCGGGCCCCTTCAGCGTGGAACCGGCGCGCCAGCCCTTCGCCGATACCCTGGGCTCCCCCGGTTACGACGACAACTTTGTCTCGAAGGTTCATGCTCGGTTATGATACCAGCCAGAATGCCGAAGAAATACGACATCGCTGTGGTAGGCGCGGGAGTGTTTGGAGCTTGGACCGCATTCCACCTCACCAAGCGCGGTGCGCGGGTTCTGATTGTAGACCAGCATGGTCCGGCGAACTCCCGAGCCAGTTCCGGTGGCGAGACCCGGATCATCCGCATGTCATATGGCGCGGATGAAGTTTACACGCGAAGCGCGCTGCGGTCGCTGGAGCTTTGGAAGGAATTTTTCCCGTCGATGTTCGTCAAGACGGGAGTTCTGGTGACGTCGGCGGCGAGCGATCCTTATCTGCTGGGGTCGAGAGACACGCTGCTGCATTGCGATTATGATTCCGAATGGCTGGAATATTCTGCTTTGCGAAAACGCTTTGCAAATATCCGGTTCGACCGGGGCGGGGCAGCGGTGTATGAACCAGGCAGCGGCGTGTTGATGGCGCGACGATCCGTTGAAGCCGTAGTGGCGGCGGCGGTCGAGGCGGGGGCGCATTATGAAACCCGCCGCGTGGATGCGCCGGATCGAAAGCTGGCGCGCGCGTTTGTATTCGCGTGCGGACCATGGCTACCAAAAATGTTCCCCGGCGTGATTGGCGCCCGGATCAGGCCGACTCGGCAGGAAATCTTCTTTTTTGGGACGCCGCCTGGGGACCGGCAATTCGCAGAAATGCCGGTATGGATTTCGTTTCGTGAGGGCGCGTACACGATTCCGGCGATCGACGGACGCGGCTTCAAAGTCGCCATCGATGAGCATGGGCCGCCGTTCGATCCGGAGACGGGGGATCGCGCTCCGTCGCAGCCGATGGTCCAACGTGCTCGGACGCTTTTGAAGAAGCGATTTCCGGAGCTGGGTAAGGCTCCGCTGCTCGAAACGCGGGTTTGCCAGTATGAAAACACGTCGAACGGAGATTTTTTGATCGACCGTCATCCGTCGATGAAGAATGTGTGGCTGGTGGGAGGAGGCTCAGGTCACGGGTTCAAGCATGGCCCGTATGTGGGCGAGTATGTCACGCGTCAGATCGCAGGCGATGGGATCGAAGAGCCGCGATTTCCGCTCGCGTCGAAGGGTCTACGGAAAAATCGCACCGTGTATTAGGATCAGCACCAGGCCGTAAACTACGGGCACGCTGAACAGAGTCGAATCGAGGCGATCCAGCCAGCCGCCGTGCCCGGGAAGCGAAGTGCCGCTATCTTTGACGCCTGCTCCGCGCTTCATGGACGATTCGCAAAGATCCCCGAGCTGACCGGCGATGTTGCCCGCCGCGCCTACGCCCAACACGAATGGCCACGGCAGGCCGGGCACTCGCCAGGCCATGTACAGGGTGCCAAGGGCGGCTCCGGCGACCAGCGAAGCGATCGCGCCTTCCCAACTTTTCGCGGGGCTGAGTCGCGGCGCCAGCTTGTGGCGTCCGAAAGGACGGCCGACGTACAACGCAGCCGTGTCGCCCACCCAACTCAGCAGCAGCGCGAACATCAGCCAGTTCGGGTTCACGGCGTGGAGCTCGAAGGCACAGCGCCAGGATCCGAAAATATACACGACGCCGAGCGTGAAGACGGCGGCGGAGGCCATGGACTGCGAAAGGTCCCGCAGTCGAGCGGCCAAGACCATTCCAGTCAGCGCCACCAGCACTAACACGATTTGCGGCTGCGGCGCGAGCATCAGAGCCAGGCCCGCGAGCATTCCCTGCCAGCCAGGGCCCGCAATATGGTTCTCCGCGGCGATCTGGTCGAATTCGTGAAATGCAATCAGCCCGGTGGCAGCCAGCGCGGCAATTAAGGCCCACTCGGGTCCGGCTAGGACCAGCCATACGACGACGGGGACCAGGACCAACGCGGTAGCGATGCGCTTCATCGACCAGGGACGGAGACCGGCTCGAGAACGTGCGCCTCGGGCGGCCTGGCATCGCCGATACCGCCGAAACGCCGGTCGCGCTTCTGATAATCGATGATGGCGCGGAGCAGTTCGGCGCGGGTGAAGTCGGGCCACAGAGTCTCGGTGACGTATAGCTCGGCGTAGGCGATCTGCCACAGCAGGAAATTCGACACGCGCATCTCGCCGGAAGTGCGGATCAGCAGATCGGGATCGGGCATGCCGGAGGTGTAGAGCCGCGCGGAAATCGCAGCTTCGTCGATGGCGGCGCCGCGGCGCGCGTCGTCGACCAGAGCCTTCACGGCGTCCACCAGCTCCGCGCGGCCCCCGTAATTAATCGCCAGGTTCAACTGCAAGCCGGAATTGGCAGCGGTCGAATCGATGGTGGATTGGAGCTCCTGGCGGACGAAGGCAGGCAGTTCGTCGATCCTTCCGATGGCGGTAAAGCGGATATCGTGGCGATGCATTTCGGCGAGCTCGCGGCGGAGGTACAGGTGGAGCAATCGCCACAGCGTTTCTACTTCAGCGCGCGGGCGCTTCCAGTTTTCGACCGAAAAGGCGTACAACGTAAGGGCCTTGAGGCCCAGGCGGGCGCAGGTTTCGACGGTAACGCGCACCGGCTGGATCCCGGCCTTGTGACCGGCGACGCGAGGCAGGCTGCGGCGGCGGGCCCAGCGGCCGTTCCCGTCCATAATGATCGCGATATGCGCGGGCAGACGATCGGGATCGATCGCGCGGGCGAGGGAGTAGTCGGGCTCGTGTGGCGCGAGCACATCTAGTAAGGCCATCTTCGCCAAGGGACCATGGTAGCAGGTCGATAACTTTGTATCGCAAAGTACTTGACGGGCGCCAAATGGCGGAGTATGATCTTCACATGGCCTCGGTCCAGCCGATCCGCAAGCAAGAACCGATCCCGATGCATGCGCATGCTATGGATAATCTGCGCTACATCCGGGAGACCATGGAGCGCGCAGGCTCGTTCACCGCAGTTCCTGGTTGGGGCGGGGTGGCGATGGGGGCGACGGCGCTGGCTGCGAGCGTCATTGCGGCGCGTCAGGCGACCGCTCGCGCCTGGCTGGGGACCTGGGTGATCGAAGGGATTCTCGCGCTGGCGATCGGCATCCTGGCAATGTGGCGGAAGGCGTCGAATGCGGGAATGCCTATGTGGTCCGCCCCGGCGCGCAAGTTCGTGTTCAGTTTCGTGCCTCCGATGATCGCGGGAGCCGCCCTGACGCTTGTCCTGTGGCGTGCGGGCGCGACGGCCGCAATCCCTGGGGTATGGCTGATGCTCTACGGGACTGGTGTCATCACGGGGGGAGCTTTCTCAGTCCCCGTTGTTCCGGTTATGGGCGGGTGTTTTCTGTTTGTAGGAGCGCTGGCGGTGCTCGCGCCGCAAGCCTGGTCCGTGCCCTGGAACGATATATGGCTGGCCTTGGGATTCGGGGGCCTGCACATCGTTTTCGGAACGGTGATCGCGAGGAGATACGGTGGCTAAGAATAACGCTCTGCGCGACACTACTTTCGAAGCTCCCCGGCAGGCCCAGCCGATTCCGGATCTGGATCGTCTGATCCATCCGCGCATTCGCCTGGGAATTATCAGTGCGCTGGCGGCGGCCGATTCGCCGCTGACCTTTAACGATCTGAAGAATCTGCTGCAAACTACCGATGGAAACCTGAGCGTCCACGCGCGGAAACTGGAAGAGGCGAAGTATGTCGCGTGTGCCAAGTCGTTCGATGGACGGGTGCCTAGGACGGAATACACGCT
Source organism: Terriglobia bacterium (assembly GCA_963705675.1). Taxonomy (GTDB): domain Bacteria; phylum Acidobacteriota; class Terriglobia; order Bryobacterales; family Bryobacteraceae; genus Palsa-187. Next base: position 1,768 of record CAVPKR010000021.1, on the reverse strand, counting down.
GACCGCGGCCGGGCGGAAGGCGTTCGACAAATATCTGGATCACATGGAAGCGATCCTGCAAGCTTCGAAAAGATGATCTGACTGATCTGCAAATTTGGACCTTCATTCGGAGGAAAGCTTTGTAATGAGAAGTACTTTTGAGAACGGACTACACGTCGCCATCATCATGGATGGGAATGGCCGCTGGGCCAACGGGCGAGGACTGCCGCGAGTGGCGGGGCATCGCGCCGGAGCCGACGCCGTGCGGCGCACCATCGAATCGGCGCCATCCTTCGGAATTTCCGTGCTGACGCTGTATGCGTTTTCAGCCGACAACTGGTCGCGCCCGGCGCACGAGGTTTCGGCCCTGATGAAACTGCTGGGGCGATACCTGGTGCAGGAGTCGGACCGCTGTGTCGCCAACGGAGTGCGGCTCGAAGCCATCGGACGCCGCGACCGCCTTCCGCCTGAACTCGTCGCGCTGCTCGAAAAGGTGGAGCGGAAGACCGGTGCGGGACGGAAGCTGCATCTTCGGCTGGCGATCGATTATTCTTCGCGGCAAGCCATCCTGGATGCCGCGCGAGCGTTGAAGCCGGGCGAGGATCTGACTACGCGCCTGGGGCCGGACGTCGACCTGTTAATCCGAACCAGCGGCGAGCAGAGGCTGAGTGATTTTCTGCTGTGGGAATGCGCTTATGCCGAAATGGTTTTCACGCGCCGCATGTGGCCGGAGTTTTCAGTCGAAGACTTAGGGTCAGCCGTGGCGGAATTTCATGGCCGGGATCGCCGCTTTGGCGCGGTCACGGCGCAGCGCACTGCCTGAATGTTATTCTTGCCGAATGAGAATCGGCGTCTTCACCCCGTTGCTGTCACAATTCCCTCTCGATAAAGTCTTCGAGAAGCTTCGCACCCTGAATATTTCGACGGTGGAGCTGGGCACCGGCAATTATCCCGGCGATCCGCATTGCAAGCTGTCTATGCTCGGACAAAGCCGCCCTGAAGGATTTCAAACAGAAGCTCGCCGATAACGGATTTACCATCAGCGCGCTTAGTTCCCACGGGAACCCGCTCCACCCGGATCGGGATATCGCCAAGGCCTACCAGGAGACCAGCCGCAACACGGTTCGTCTCGCCGAAAAACTCGGCGTGCCTGTCGTCGTCGATTTTTCGGGCTGCCCGGCGACAGCGAAAAGCGAAGTATCCCAATTGGGTGACCTGTCCATGGCCCACTGAGTATCTGGACCTGCTCAATTGGCAATGGGAGAAAAAGGTGACGCCTTACTGGACCCAGCACGCGAAGTTCGCCGCAGATCACGGCGTGAAGATCGCCATCGAAATGCATCCGGGCTTTGTGGTGTACAGTCCGGAGACGCTGTTGAGGCTTCGCGAGATCGCGGGGAGATTCGATTGGATGCAATTACGATCCCAGCCACATGTTCTGGCAGGGGATCGATCCCATCCAAGCCATTCGGGTGCTGGGCGATTCATATTTTCCACGTCCATGCGAAAGACACGCAGATTTATGAAGGCAACCTGCCGATGACCGGCGTCCTGGACACTAAGAAGTACACGGATGAGCGCCATCGCGCCTGGATTTTCCGCGCCTGCGGATTCGGCCACGCCCTACACCTGGTGGACCGAATTTATTTCCACGCTGCGCATGTTTGGCTACGATTACGTGCTCTCGATCGAGCATGAAGACACGCTGATGTCGCCGGACGAAGGCTTGACTAAGGCGGCGGCGTTCTTAAATCAAATCGTGATTAGGGATCAGCCGACCGCGCCGTGA
>CAVPKR010000020.1:0-7892 GCA_963705675.1 Terriglobia bacterium | reverse complement strand
GGCACGCTGGACCGGCCCGCGTCCCCCAGCACCTGGAGCCGGACCGTGGGGTCCTTGTCCGGCGAGCCGAAGTGCGGCCCGCCCCGCTCGGTGAACAGCCGGGTGGCCGTGGTCTCCAGCATCATGCCCATGGACGGCGCGACCGGCTTGAGCCGCTGGAAGTCCTGCTAGCTCAGCACGCCGGGGTTGAGGTGCGGCAGCAGCCCGGTCTCCTCCAGCACCCGGATGGCCATGGCCCGGACGTAGGACAGCGTGTCGTCGTACCCGTGCGCGTCGAGCCACTCCCGGGCCTGCGGCCAGCGCGCCTCGGGCCGGTCGCCCAGCGTGAACAGGGCCTCCTTGCAGCCCAGCGCGGCGCCGTCGGAGCGATCTCGAGCACCTCGTCCGGGGACAGGTACGTGCTGTCCAGCCGGCCCGGGGACGGTGGCGAACGTGCAGTACCCGCACCGGTCCCGGCACAGCCGGGTGAGCGGGATGAACACCTTCTGGAGTAGCTGATGATCCCCGGCCGGCCCGGCCAGCCCGGCGTCCCGGACCCGGGCCGCGTAACCCAGCAGCTCGGTCAGCTGCTCACCCCGAGCGTGCAGCAGGATGGCCGCTTCCCCCGGGTCGAGCGCCTTCCCGTCGTATCGAGCGCACTCGCATTGCCGATCCCCGTCAGTGCGCCGCTCGTCCCACTTTCTGAAGTCGAAATCCGTCCGTCGATCCCGCTCCGGATCATTTCACTCAACCACAGGTCTGCTTACTCGTCCGCCGCGGGCGGGCTGCTCCCGTTTGAGATCTCTCGCAGCGTTATCGACCGCGTCCGCGCCGGAATCGTCGTCGACCGCAAGCCTGAGCTTACCTCTATAGATCCCCACGACCCCAATGCCGCCGCGCAAATCATCAGCGGCCTGTACCCCGATCGATGGATGACCGACCAGGCCACCATCCTGCTGAAGCGTCCCGAACACGCCACACCATTGCGCGTTCTCCTCTACATTCCCCTGGGAGCGCCTGCAAGAAATCTCAAAATGCTGGTCGACGGCCAGCTTGCCGCCGAAGAAACCTTCGCGCGGCCAGGCGAATTCACTGTCGCGATTCCCGGCAGCGACGGTCCTTCACAAGTCACGGTGACGCTGATCGTCGATAAGACCTTCACGGTCCCCGGTGATCAAAGGAAACTGGGAGCGTTGATCCTGAAAATAGGCTTCTGGTAAGGATAAATCAGAGCGTCTTCGCGATGTCCACCAAGTCGCTGAAAACTCCATAGGCGGTCTGCTCGACGCCAGGATTCATCTCGATAGTGCCGATGCTTCCCATCAGGTCGGTATCGAACAGCAGCAGGCTCGAAGTGCCCCGAGCGCTCGCCAGAACGTCAGTTTCCGCGATTACTTCGGCTCGTACTCGCAGTTTGACGCCGGCAGCGGTGGTGCGGGCGCGGCTGACCAGGCGAATCGTTTTTCCCTGCCCTTTCAACTCCGCTAATTTTTCAGGAGTCAAGCGACCGATGCCGCGGCGATCCACATCGAGCGGCGTCACGCGAGCGTTCATCAAAACATTGGCGAGCGCCGCCGTCTTCGCCGCCGCATCCCAACCGTCGATATCGTAACTTGCATCGGCCTCGGTCACGCCGATACGCCGCGCCGCCTCGATTCCTTCCTGCAATGTATGCCCGTCCCGCAGCGCTTCGATCACAACTTTCGTGGTCGAGTTCAAGACTCCCGTGAATCCGCGAATCGTGCACCCAGGCAGCGTGTTCCGAGCCAGGTTGAACACCGGAGCCCCGTCCATCACCGTGGATTCGAATCGAAACTGCACGCCGGCTGGCTGCTTCCTCGGCCAGTGCTGCGTATGCGTGCGCGATGGGACCTTTGTTCGCGGTCACTGACGTGTTTCGATCGCGCGAACGCCGCACGGATGTGCGAAATCGCAGGCTCGCCCGTGGCAGGATTCAGCGTCGTCAGTTCCACGACGACTTCCGGTTGCGCTCGATCCAGAAACTCGTCTATCGATGCCACGCGCTCGCCGAAAACCGGTTCGATCGGAAGCCCGCGCGGGTCGATCGCGCTGCCGTGGCGCAGCGTCTGGATCGCCACAATTCGAAACGGAAATACCTTGCGCTTGGCTTCAATCAACCGGGCGAACGCGCGCCCGACATTGCCATATCCGATCAACGCCAGTTTCAGAAGTCAGCCTTCTCCATGCATTGAATTGAGTTCCGATTCTAGCGTAGTCCGCGCCCGCCGCAACTGGCTCTGCTGGTCACGCAAGGTCGCCATCTTGGTTTCGGTCGCCGATAGCTGCTTCGCGTAGATTCTGGACCTGATCCTGCTGCCCGCTGATCTGCCTCAGGCTGTTCAGGTTTTCCCGGAGCCGCTGCTCGTCCTGCGCCAAGTCTCGCAAATCGCTTTCTGCATGCTTGGCTGCCGCATCGTTCTCGCTGATCTGGCGTTTCTTATCGGCGATCTGCTGAAGGTCTGGCGGCCCGCCGGACTCAGCGTCTTGTTTTGCAGCTACGTCGCCAATAGATCCGGCGTCATGTTCGAGATTGCGACAGACTGATCGAACACACGTTCTTCGCGGACCGGAAAATTCTCCGTCCCCGACGCCGCCAGCTTCACTTCGAACCGGTACGCGTTCGTGGTCTTCTCGACTCGGTTGCCGATCCAGCAGCTTATATCCCTGTCGCTCGGCATGTTCAATGACGAGCGTCTTCGCTTTTGGGATCGACGTTTTTAATCGTGTAGGTTTTGGTCTCCTCCACGGCCGACCGCGTCGTCATCACGCCGCGATGGATGTGAATTTCACGAACCGTGTCCCGCGATGAATCCCACGCCGTGGTCACGCGAGTCCCCAGATCCACCCCGTAGCTGATCAGCCGCTTATCGCCGGTTTTCAGCGTCTCGACCAGCGCTTCGCCCGCATAGCGACCCGCGTCGTAAACCGTGATCGGGCCTCCGTCAAGCGTCTTGCCGGTCGAATTGGTGATCTCGGCCGCATCCATGGGGTGCAGGCCGAAGCTCTCGGAATAGATCAGCAGCTTGCGCGTGTTCACCTTCTGTTGGAGGAACGGTAGCATCGCCGATTCGCCCTTTTTTCACCGTCACCGGACCCGCGAAACTGTACTCGAACAACTCCCCCGCCTCGCGCCCTTCAGCCGTTGAGACGATAGAGGATGGCTCCAGCGGCCGAATTCCCGCATCTCAGCGCTGACTGCTAGACTCCCGTTACTCATCTGCGCCCTCTTCGCCATATCTCGCGGCGCGGCCGCTGGAGGCGGTGGAGCACTCGACAACGACCCGCCCACCGCCCCCCAAACACCACCGGAGCCACTGCATTGTTCTCCGCCAACTCCGCTTCCGGCCTCTGGATGTAGCGCGGCGGATACAACTGCGTGATAAAAGAAATCGGCCGCCCCGAAACCACCGACAACCGCACGTTGGTCCAGTCGTCCCCGCTGGTGTTGTCGACGATCGCCCATCCTTCGAGAGTCGGCTGAGCTTCATTCGAAAACATCAGCCGGTAACTCGACTTCCACACCGCCGCCGGCGTCATGTAGCGAGCCACCAGTTCCCGCACCGCCGCGCCCGCCGAGTCGATATAGATACTGCGCCGGTCCTTCGACCGGGCCTGGCTCAGCACGCCCAGATAATCCTTCAGCAACCCTTGCAGCTTCGGATCGGTAAGTTTCACCGAGCTCGCCGCGCCCAAATCGAACGAGCGCACCTCGCCCGAGTCCATCAGCAGCAGCGCGCTTTCGCGATCTTGCGTTGTTACCCGACGCGGGAATCAGCCGGGCGCTGACGATGATCCCTTCCACCGCCTCGCTCCCCAGCTTCAGCTCCAGCCGGGCCCCCTTCATCTGATCCAGAAACTTCGCCAAAGAAGATTCCTCGCCTACTGCAAACGGAAAATCCTCCAGCCGCTTGGCGAGTGTCTCGCTCGCGTCATACCGCACTCCCGCGACCTTCCCTCCGGTGATGGTGAGCGACTTCAGCACGTCGTTCATATCGCCGGCTTTGAAATCCAGCCGAGCCGTGTCACCGGGCTTCAGCTCCCCCGCGCGCTCGAAATATCCGACCCCGTGTTTATATAGGATGACTTCACGTACCGGCAAATCCGCCGCGAAAGCAGCCGTCGCGCACGCAATTTGTATCCACAGCATTCGTTTCAGCGTCATAAGATCCTCATGCGGGAAATGCCGCTTGCCTCGAAATCCTTGCGAAATAAATTACCGGCTTAAACGGAGCTTGACACAGCCAAGCGGCAAGCGTCAGACTCGGTAGAGTCGCACATTTTCAGTCTAACGGATCGGAGAAAAGCTATTGAAAACCATACGGACCGCGCTCTTCTGCGCATTTGCCTCCAGCGCGATGGCGCAATTCGGCGGTTATCTCGGTCCCGGTATCTTGAGCCGAGGCTCCGGCGATATCGGCCAGCGCGGCGGCCAACAGGTGGATCTCCGCTTTTTTATCGATGTCACCGGCGTTTATGATTCCAACGTACAGCCCTTCGCTTTGAATTCACAGGGCGGTCTGCTGAAGGTCAACGGTCTCTACGGCGAGCAGGTCGACGTAGGTGCCTACGGGGTCCACCAATGGCGGCAAGGCCAGTTGGGGCTGAATTACTATGGCGACTTCTTTAATTACCAAAACGCCCCTTCCTACGATGGCAGCAACCAAAGTCTGACTCTCGGCTATACCTATCAGAAATCCCGCCGTCTGTCGTTCGATTTCCGGGTGCTGGCCGGAACCACCAAGCTCGGCTACGGCGCGCCCGGTTTCTACGGCACCAGCAGCAGCGAAATTCCCACCAACTTGGTCGAGCAACCCACCGCGCTCCTGTTCGACAATCGAACCAACTACGCCCAAGCCACCGCCGACGTCAATTTCATCCTGACAGCGCGTACCGTCTTCACCATCGGCGGCGATGGGTTCATCGTCCGCCGCAATGCCATCGGTCTGGCCGGAACCAATGGATGGACAGGACGCGCCAACCTTCAGCACAGCCTCTCCCGGACCAAGTCCATCGGCGTCACTTTTCAGCGCCTTCACTTCGACTTTCCTCCCTCCTACGGAGCGTCCGACTCGGATCTTGGCGAAGGATTCTTCAGCGCCCAGTTGGGACCTCGATGGACGGTCCTGATCCGCGGCGGCGTTTTTTATGCTCAGATTCAGGGTGTGCAATCGGTGGCTCTGAGCCCCGTAATCGCGGCGCTACTCGGCGTCAGCAGCGGGCAGCAGACCTTTACCAGCAACAACATTTTCCCCAGCGGCGGTGGGACGCTCACCGGCACGTTCAAACACTATCAAGTGGGACTTTCCGCCGCGGAAACAGTGATCCCCGGAAACGGCTTGTACCTGACCTCCCGTCAGGAAAACGCCACCGGCTCCATCAGCTATACCGCGCTTCGCAAGTGGAATTTCGGAGCCAGCGGCGGTTATTACAAATTGGAAGGGATCGGCCAGGGTCTTGCGCCCTACGCCGGCATCACCGCCGGAGCAGGATTCACCTACTCCATTCTGAATACGCTCCACCTGATCGGCCGTTACGACCTGCGCCATCAGGAAATCACCACCGTCGGGTATAAGTCCACCGGTTCACGCGTCACCCTCGGGTTGGCCTTCAGTCCCGGCCACGTTCCGCTTTCCCTGTGGTAGCGGCGCGACTCTTGCTCGTGGATGACGAACCCGGCCTTCTGGATCTCCTGAAAAAATATCTGGAGCGTCTGGGATACCAGGTGGACGCCTGCGCCTCGGCCGAGGACGCCTTATCGTGCTTCGAAGCCGATCCGGGCCGCTACTCCCTGGTGCTCACGGATCTAACGCTGCCTGGAATCAGCGGAGAGGAAATGCTGGGGCGGATGCGAGCCCTTAGCCCGCGCTTTCCCGCCATCGTATCCAGCGGCTATCCGTACGTGCCGCAGTTAAAGGGCACGGCATTCCTTCAAAAGCCGTATCTGCCGAAGATGCTCGCGCAAATGGTTGAAACGATGATCGCGCCCGGCTCGTCGTCTTAATTGCGCCCGCACAGATCCGGCGTGCGGCACATTCCCGACGCGCAGCCGCCCATCTCCGCCGACTTCGGCGCTCCATTCGCGTGAGCCGCGAAGGTCGAAAACTGGGTCGTCAAATGATCTTCGCCGCACTGCGGGCACACGACCTGGTCCTCGGATCGCCGCACCAGCTTCTCGAACTTGGTTCCACAGTCGTCGCACTTATATTCGAAGATTGGCATGAGTTCTCCCTACTCCGTCAGCACTGCTGCTATTTTATCAACCCAAGCCCGCACTTCGGCAACCGGTGCCGAGAAATCGTTCACCAGGATCGAAAACGCCACCCGCCCCCGCGTCTTGCTGTCGGCATAGCCGGATAGCGCCAGCGCGCGGCTCAGCGAGCCGGTTTTCGCCCGAATCCCAAGTCCATCCACAACGCAGCATAGCCGCTTCCGAAGCGTCCCGTCCTCGCCCCCTACCGGAAGCAGCGACAGGAATTCTTCGCGATACTTGCCGGCGTTCATACTCATCAGGAGCCGAGTGATCAACCGAGGCGTGACCAGTGCGTTCCGCGACAAACCGGAGCCGTCCTCAAGCCGGGCGTCGTCCTTCGCGCCGCCCATCTCGGCGATCATCGCGTTCAATTCCTCCAGTCCCATCTCGCGGGTCCCCACGTGACGCGTCACCCGTCCCACTTCTCTGAGCACCAGTTCCGCGAAAAGATTCTGGCTGACCTTATCCATCACTTGAAGCAGCTCCACCATGGGTGGCGAGGTCCTCGATGCCACCACGGTTCCAATCGGCGCTTCATAATCCGCCGTCGACATCCGATGCCGTGCCACCGGGCGTCCCGCAATCGAAACGCCGCGCCGCGTCAGCGCGTCACATAATGCGTACGCCGCGTACAACGCAGGATCGTCAATGGCCACTTCCTCCGACCACCGGTCCATGCCCCGCTGGAACGCTGCCCCACAACCAGGCGATTGGCGCGATCCGGTTCCGCGCGATCCGTACCCTGGCTTCGCCGCCCCGCCCCGCCGTTCACGATCCGCTGATCGATCGCATAATATTCGAGCCCAGGCTGCACCGACAATTCCACGGGATCGCCTGCCCGTGCGCCTGGTTTGATGATCAACGCAATCGCATTGTCATTCACGGACAACGCGCTGACCGGCGCGCCGAACTCGCGTACGGCATCGTCCTCGTCCAGCTCGGGGTCAAGGCGACCACGGATATAACCCGTCGTCTCCAATCACATCGCCGTCGATCCGGGTAATTCCGCTCGCCACGATCTGCGCGGCAAGTTCGTCGATTTCCTTCAATCCCGGTCCCGCCGGAGCGTCTTTCGAATACGGAAACACGCGCCCCGACAGCGACGGGTCCCGCTTCCAGAGAGCACCAGGTCGCCCGAGGCTCCACCGCCGCCTGCGTAACGTATTTTCGATCCGGTCCCAGACGCAGCAGCGCCAGCGCGCTGCTCGACGGCTTCATGTTTGAGGCGGGCAGCAACAAGCGGTCGTCATTGCGCCGGTATATGGTTTTCCAGTGGCCAGCTCCACCACCGAGATTCCGATGAAACCATGACTTCCAGGCCCGCTCGCATCCGCTAAGGCATCGATACGATGCTCCAGGTCTGCGCCCGTCGAGACCAGCGCGAAAATCAGCCCCACGACCCAGCGCATGTCTTTCGAGCATCGCACAGAGCAGCCGTCAGCGTTCCGCGGCGTCAGCCTGGCTTCGAGAGAAATCAGCATCAATAACAGAAAGACCACCGCCGATCCGGCTAGCGGCAGTCCCATCACAACCCGGATTCCCAGGACCGACGCGAAGTATTCCAGCGTGCACGGCGCCAGCAGTCCTCCCGCGATCGCGAACGAAAAAATTCCGTTGTAAAATCCCGGATAATAGAATGAGT
>CAVPKR010000019.1:0-17002 GCA_963705675.1 Terriglobia bacterium | reverse complement strand
GAGCCGCTCAGAGCTGTATGCTCACCGCGCACCACGGCCGTGACCAGATCCAGGACCTCACCCTGGCCGCGCGCCGCAACAGCGCCACGGTGACCGGGCTCAAGGTCGAACTGCTCGCCGACATGGGCGCCTACCTCGGCCTGGTCGGGCCGGGGGTGCCGATCCTCGGCGCGTTCATGTTCAACGCCATCTACAAGATCCCGGCCTACCACTTCACCTGCACGAACGTGTTCACCAACAAGACGCTCACCGACGCCTACCGCGGCGCCGGCAGGCCGGAGGCCACCTTCGCGATCGAGCGCCTGATGGACGAACTGGCCGGCCGAGTCGGCGTCGACCCGATGGAGATCCGGGAACGCAACTGGATCAAGCACGAGGAGTTCCCGTTCACCACGGTCTGCGGGCTCACCTACGACTCGGGCAACTACGAGGCGGCGACCGACAAGGCCAAGGAACTGTTCGACTACGAAGGGCTGCGCGCGGAACAGGCACGGCGGCGCGTTGGCGAACGACCCGGTGCAGCTGGGCATCGGCGTCTCCACGTTCACCGAGATGTAGGACTGGCGCCATCGCGAGTGCTCGGTTCACTGGACTACGGGGCGGGCGACTTCGGAATCTCCCACATTGTCGATCCGGATGCTGCCCACCGGCAAGGCCGAGGTGGTCACCGGCTCGTCCGCGCACGGCCCAGGGCCATGAGACGACGGCGTGGAGCCAGATCGTGTCCGACCAGCTCGGCATCCCGTTCGAGGATGTCAAGGTGCTGCACGGCGACGCCCAGTCCTCGCACCAAGGGCATGGACACCTACGGGTCGCGTTCGCTCACCGTCGGCGGCATCGCGCTGGTGAAGGCGGCCGAGAAGGTCGTCGGCAAGGCGCGCAAGGTGGCCGCGCACCTGATGGAGTGCAGCGAGGAGGACCTCGACTTCGCCGAGGGCAAGTTCACCGTGCGCGGGCACCGAGTCCGCCACCCCGATCCAGGACATCGCGTTCGCCGGCCCTGTTCGTTGGGATCTATCCCGTCGCCGCCCAAAGCCTCAAGCGAGCCGCTCCTGCCGAAGTGGGTTTCTCGGCCGACCGGCTCGGGCTAATCACTCAGATGCTGAAGGAAGACACGGGCAAGGGAGCGATGCCTGGCGCCGTGATCCTGATCGCGCGCCATGGCAAAATCGCGATGTTCGAGCCCGTCGGCACGCTCGATCCGGGCACTAAAGCGCCGATGACGAGAGAAGCCATCTTTCGGATCTACTCGATGAGCAAGCCGATCACGACGGTTGCCGCGATGACGCTGGTCGAGGACGGGAAAATCCTCCTGAACGATCCGATCTCGAAGTACCTCCCCAATTCGCGCAAATGAAGGTCGGAGTAGAAAAGCCCGATCCCGCGGGCGGCAAGCCCACGCTGGAGCTGACCCCCGCGCGTCGTCCCATCACCGTGCAGGACCTGATGCGCCACACCTCCGGCATCACCTACGGATTCTTCGGCAACGGCATGGTCAAGAAAGCCTATCTCGAAGCCGGCGTGACCAGGGGCGACTACACCAACGCCGAGTTCGCTGACCGTATCGCGAAAATGCCGCTCGCCTACCAGCCCGGAACCACTTGGGATTACAGCCATTCCATTGACATCCTGGGCAGCATCATCGAAGCAGTCTCTGGGAAATCGCTGCTCGAGTATGAAAAGCAACGCCTGCTAATGCCACTGGGCATGAACGACACTGCTTTCTATGTCACAGAGGCCTCCAAGCAGCCTCGCATCGCGGAGCCTTTTCCCAACGATCGAGTTTTCGGGATTGAAGCGGCCTTCAACGATCCACGCATCCAAGGTAAATCGGAATCCGGCGGCGGAGGCATGGTCAGCACCACCACCGACTATGCCCGTTTCCTGCAAATGCTGTTAAGCGGCGGCGCGCTCGACGGGAAGCGTATCCTGAGCCCGAAAACCATCGCCTACATGACCTCCGACCAGCTTGAGGGGATCGTGCCGGGCGCTTATTACTTACCGGGAACCGGCTACACCTTCGGCCTCGGCTTCGCGGTGCGCAAGACCGTGGGCGGGCCGCCGGAGCTCGGCTCAGCCGCGAATACACCTGGAACGGCGTTGGCGGCACGCACTTCTGGGTGGACCCCAAAGAAGACCTGTTCGTCCTCTTCATGATGCAATCGCCCAAGCAGCGCGGACATTACATGAGCCTGATTCGGAACATGGTTTACGCCGCGATGGAGCATTAATTACCGGGATCTTCGCGCCCACAGCAATCCGCCGAGCACGGCACCGGCGGCAAAGACTCCTAGAAGCACGTGCGTGTCGCGAAAAGTTACAAACCGGGTTCCCTTCCCGGTGATCTCCAGGGCCCCGGCCGGAAAAGCGCGAACACCGCCACCTCCACCTCCGCCTTCGTGTTTTGGCGCACCCTCGGCGCCGCCTCGTAACGAGCCCGCGCCTCCACCGGCGCCAAATCCGTAGGCGACTTTGGCCACCGGGACCACGATTTTTCCTTCCAAATGAATAGGTTCACCGAACACGGATTTGACCGTCGCGGTGGAGCCCAAGGTGTCACCGATTTTCTGTAGTAGTTCTGTGGCAATCATTTGAATAAGGATAAGCAACCTGGTGGCCCCAGTCGATATCTTGGCTACATCTTCTTGCGGATGCCGGATAATCGGGATATGTCTTTCCGCCGGATCGTCTGGATCGTCCTCGACAGCGTGGGGATCGGTGAAATGCCCGATGCCGCCGCGTATGGCGATACCGGCAGTGACACCCTGGGCAACATCGCGAAATACATGTCGATGAACGGTGGCATGCGTCTTCCGAACCTCTGCCGCCTCGGCCTGGCGAACATCAAGCCTCTGTTCGGCCTTCAGCCCGACCCTGCCCCGATCGGTTCCTATGGAAAATGCGCTTTGGCTTCTCCGGGAAAGGACACGACCACCGGTCACTGGGAGATGGCCGGCATTCATCTCGCCAAGCCTTTCCCCTTATTCCCTCAAGGCTTCCCCCCCGAGATTATGGAGCCTTTCGAGTGCAAAATCGGCCGTGGCACGCTAGGAAATAAAGCCTCCTCTGGAACCGAAATTATTAAGGAGCTGGGTGAGGAGCACATGCGCACCGGCTCGCCCATCGTTTACACCTCCGCCGACAGCGTGTTCCAGGTGGCCGCGCATGAAGATGTGATCCCGCTGTTCGAACTCTACAAAATCTGCGAAATCGCGCGCGATCTGCTGCGCGGACCTTATGAAGTCGGCCGGGTGATCGCGCGGCCGTTCTCCGGCACGCCCGGCAATTTCTCGCGCACCACCAATCGCCACGATTACGCGGTGCCTCCTCCGAAGGGAATGCTGCTCGATCAACTGGCCGCGCGCAACGTCGAGGTGTTCAGCATCGGCAAGATCTTCGACGTGTTCCTGGGCCGCGGCATCCGCGAGTACGAGAAAACCAAGAGCAATGCGGACGGCATGGCGAAAACCCTGGCCGCCATGGACGCCTTTGAGGCGGGACTGATCTTCGTGAACCTGGTCGATTTCGATCAGCAATACGGCCACCGCAACGATGTCAAAGGCTACGCCGCCGCGCTCGAAGAAGTAGATGCGTGGCTCCCGCAACTCGAAGCCAGGCTAGCTCCCGAAGATTTGGCGATCCTGACCGCCGATCACGGCTGCGACCCCACTACGCCATCCACCGATCACAGCCGCGAATACGTTCCGCTGCTGGTCTACGGCAAGCGGGTCCGCGCCGGAGTGAACCTGGGCTGCCGCGCGACTCTATCGGACATCGGCCAGACCGTCGCCCACAATTTCGGCGCCGGCATCGCGAAGGGAGAAAGTTTTCTGGACCAAATCTCCCCCTCAAACGCTTGAATCGCCGGGGAGCCTCACCAGATCGCGCATCTGCCGGATGGATTGGCAGTCCCGGAGTAGGTCCGCGCGAAGTCCTCTGAGTTGGCTGTTGATCCGTTCACACGGTACTGCGGCAGCGCATGGATGTCGCGGGCGATCCACGCCCTGTCGTAGGTTTCCGTGCTGAGGGTTGCCCACATTTGCCCGAATGCGACAAAGAAAAGCTGATCGTCGGTCAGTCCTTTTAGGGGCGAAGGCGGGGTCCCGTGGCGCTGCTTCCAGCGGGCATAGGCGGCGAACGCCAGCTTCAATCCGCCATTGTCGGCGATGTTCTCGGTCAGGGTCTGGGTGCCGTTTAGATGAACCCCCGGAAACGGCTGGAAGGCTGAATACTGTTGGATGAAGCATTGCGTCCTGCGGACAAACTCCGCGGCGGCCGCCGGGCTCCACCAATCCCTCAGCTTGCCGGTTTCGTCGAACCGGCGGCCGTTGGAATCGAAGCCGTGGGTCAATTCATGTCCCACGATGGCACCGATCGCCCCGTAATTCATGGCCGCCGGCTGTCCCGCTCCGAAGAAGGGAGGCTGCAAAATTCCCGCCGGCACGACGATCGCATTTCGCTGCGGATCGTAGTACGCGTTCACCGTCAGGGCGTTGGTGTACCAAGCCTGGCGATCCACCGGCTTGCCCGCCTGCGACATCACCTGACGAAACGCCTCACGAGACACGGCCATCGAATTCGCCATCCAGGTATCCTTGTCGAACGTCAACGCTGCTATTGGAGGTGGAGTCTGCGGCGCGATGATTTGCGAAACCATGGCTGAGGCCTTCGCGAGGGCGTTCCGACGCGTCGGCTGATCCATCCATGTCACCTGCTCGATGGTCTGATGCAGCGTGGCCTGCAGATCGGCGACCAGTTCGGCCGCTAAACTCCTATCCGCCGCGGTGAAGGATATCTCGACATATTGCTGCGCCACCGCATCTCCTAAATCGTTGAGCGTCGCGGCTGCGCAAGAGGACGTGCGGGACGGCGGCTGTGTCTGCCCGGCCAACTGCCGGTTATAGAAGTCGAAATATGCGTCGCCGAACCGCTGCGGGAGTTGCGGGGCCATCGCGAGCAGCAGGTGAACTTTCAGGTAATCCCGCAACACCGCCGCTGGCGAAGGCAGGCACGATCGTCTGGAGACCCGCGAAGAATTGCGGGACTTGCACATTCACCCGCTCCGGCGCCACGACCTGCTGCGCCGCCAGCAACACACTCCACGGCAGGCTGGGCGTAGTGGCCTGAAAGTCCGCGAATCGCATCGGATGATAGGTTTTCGTGGCATCGTTCAAGTCCGCGAAAGACGCCGAGACTTGTGCCAGCCGACCCTCGAAATCCACCACCTTCTGGGCCGCGTCTGCTGTCCCGGGCGGGTTCATTCCCGACAATTCGAGCAATTTTTGAGCGAACGCCAGGTATCCTTGCCGAATCGCGGCGAGGCTGGCGTCCGTGTAGTAGTTAGATCCCGGAAGCCCGAGGCCGCCCTGCGTGAACTGGAGCAAGTTGGTGGTCGGATCCTGTGAATCGGGGAACACAGTGGAGCCGAACAACACGGGAACATTGGCCGCCTGGAGAATGCCCGCCGTCTCAAAAAAAGATCTTAGGTCCGCGACCTGATCGATGCGGTCGAGCAAGGGCTGAATGGGCGTGAGATTCAACTTCTCGATGGTTCCGGCATCCATGCAGGAGGCATAGTAGTTCTGGATGTTACGCAGGCCCGTTGGATCCTTGGCCGGATATTTGCCGGCAATCAGATCACGGCCGAACTGGGCGTTGCGAGCTTGGGCTGCGGAAAAGCTGCGGCTGAGCGTCGGCACATCGGGTGGCAGTTTTGTGTCGCGCAGCCAGGAGCCGGCGGCATATTGGTAAAAATTCGCGATGGGCCGAACCGCACGGTCCATCGCCGACTCAGCAGCCTGAAGACTCGCATCCGGCGTCCCGTTAGGGTTGATCGCAGGATGGCGATGGCACGAGAAGATCAGTAATAGCGCCGACGCCGCGATCAGTTCCCACCGCCGGATCTTCGTTTTCGGACCACCCATACGCCCCCTTTGCGAAGGAGGCGCCCGCAACCTCTATATCGGTTGCCGGGGAGAATCCTCCTCGATGAAAAAATCGGCGCCGAGTTTATTCCGCAAAGCCTCGGCGGCCTCCGGCGTAGCCTCCACTTCGGCGTGATTCGCCGACGCGCCTACCAACTCAACGTCGGGCGTCGACTTGATCGCATCCTGCCAGTCGGCCCGAACGTTGTCGCGGGCTGAACTTTTAACCGCTACCGCGAAACGTCTAACGTCTGGATTACTTTGTTGCATGTCGCCCAGCCTGTCTGAGGAAGCTATCGGCTCCCGTCACCCTTATTCTACTGCCAGCCATCGCAGGCCGGGCGCAAATTCAAGCTTGTCTCACTAGGCCGCCGCCCTGATAAATGGCGGGCAATCCGAGGTTCAACAGGGAACTCTGAAGGATCTGACGCGCGCGTAAGGCGCGTTGTGAATCGCGTTTCATCGCCTGGTAAGCCGCATTCTTCGCGAGCATCGCCGCGAGTGTCGCGGTCGCCACCG
The DNA here is from genome assembly GCA_963705675.1 of Terriglobia bacterium. Taxonomy (GTDB): domain Bacteria; phylum Acidobacteriota; class Terriglobia; order Bryobacterales; family Bryobacteraceae; genus Palsa-187. The sequence continues at coordinate 10,559 of CAVPKR010000019.1, read as the reverse complement.
GACAAGCCATTGAGGTTCCGCTCATTGGAACGTAAGGATTAGCGAAGTCCGCCGACGCAGGCACGGTCGACACGATTCCATCTCCCGGCGCCACGGCGAATACTTGTGGTCCGACATTGCTGAAGCTGGCCAAGTAGATCCCCAAGCGGCTCCACTTGTCCCCTTGCGGCGGCTGACTGAGCGCTTCGATTGCTTGGGCCGGAATGACGCCCGGTATGCCCAGCGCCGAAATTGCGACCACGTTCGCGAGCGCGGCCGGGTATAGAACCGGAGCTCCACTGTCGTTTCCCGTAGCGGCGAGGCACAGCGTGCCACGTTCGAGGGCCACTTGGATGGCATCCGCTTCGATGGCCGAGGGTCCCCCGCCCAAGCTGAGATTGATCACATCGACTTGCGATTGGCCGGCGAAAGCTTCAATCGCCATCGCGATGTCGCCTTGTCCGGCACCTTTCTCTCCGCCGGGAAATACCCGCGCGACGAAAACGTCCGCACCAGCGGCCAAGCCGCCATAGTCCTGATCGGAGGACGGACGCGCGCCGATGATTCCACACACGTGAGTTCCATGCCGGTCCACATCGTTGCTGCTGTCCGGGTTCGGATCGCCCTTTCCATCGGTGAACGACCCGATTCGCTGGACGTGCGCCAGATACGGATGCGGACCCACACCGGTATCCACTACTCCGATGCGGATGCCTTTCCCCGAGTCCACCGAATAGGACGAAGCGCCAGTCAGGTAAGCCCACCACCCGGTCGGACCGTTCTTCTCAAGCGAGGGTAACGTCACGGCTTGGCCATCCGCCACCGGCTTGACTAGAACATCCCAGGCGTCGGCGGCGGGCTCGATGTGGGCCGCGACCGGCGACCAGACGGCGGGATCGAACTCGGCTGTAGCGTCGCCCGCCGCACTCGCGGTTCCGACCGTGATCGTCAGCTTCTGCGGTTGCGTTTTCGCCGACAGGTATACCGTCATCCGGGCGCCTTTGGCCGGACCGTCCCCGGCCTTCAGATGCAGCAGGATTTGCGTGCCGTGGCCGGGCTGGATAGGCCTCGGCCCTACTGCTGCGTCCAGGGCGCGCACGGCCAGGCTTTTGTACCACAAGGGGTAGCGAGGCTGAAGTAACTCCACCAGCACATCGGGATGCAACTCGGCTAGCTTTCGCGCCACGTCGGTCGGATCGCCTCTCACCACCAGGACCCTCCGCGCATCCTCGTCAGGCGGGGCGATGTCCTGAAGAATGTTGACATCCGTCGAAAGCACATGCGCGAAGCTGTAGTCGAACGATTCTCGCGAGCGCTTCATCGCATCGTCGTTGCGCAGGCCTGATCGCCGGTTCGATACGACGAATACCAGGTCGTTCGGATCTGCCGGCGGGTTGTCGTTTACCGCAGCCGCCTCGGATTTTTTCTTTTCAGCCATGGCCAGTCTCCTCATCTCGAATTGGAATATTGCCGGATCTCATAGCGCGTACGCGGCCTGCTCCGCACCGCCAGCGGCCACGCCATCGGGCTCGGCCTTGGGACGGACCAGCAGGACGCCGGGAACATCCGCGGCATTGTGCAGCCGCAGGTAAAAATGGCCGATTCCCGCGATACCCGGCATCAGGCCTCGAACCTCCCCGGCGCCATGCAGGCCGCAAGGCCACGACACCCCGCGGGATTGGTACCTGTCGATCCCGAATTGCCCGACATTCATGGCCGCCGCGCGAATATCGCCGCGTCCCTGTTGAAGCGCGACCTCCAACAGGAATTCGGCATTGCCCGCCATCCCATGGCAGTAGCTGAAATCGGCTGCTGTTTTTGGCGTGGCCAGCTCCGCCGATACGCAGCGCAGCGCCGCGTCTACCTCCGGAAGCAGCTTTTCGTCCTTAAGCAGCTCCAGAATGCGCAGGCGCGAGAATCCCACTCCACCGGCGCCGTGGCACCACGCCACCGGATAACCCGGAGCCGCAATTGGATTGGTAGCTTGCTCGCGCAAATCGGGCCAGTTGCTTACTACCGGATTGAAATGAGCACGTTCGTATTCGAGCGCCCGTATCGCCGTTTCTCGATAAGCGCGGTCGCTTCTAAGTTGGTCGATTTCGAGCAGCGCGCACGCGATTCCGGCCGTCCCGTGCGAGTAACCCAGAAGGTTGGGACCTGCACCGCCGGGCTGCTTCCAGGAGACTCCCGATCCGCCTTCGACGGCTGTGCGCACCAGCGACTTGGCTTGCGCTTCCGCCAAGTCGAGAAGATCTGGGCGGTCGAACCGGTGGGCCAAGTCGATCAGCGGCGCGATCAGGCCCGCGGCTCCCGATAATATGTCGTAGTATTCCTGCTCGACGGCCGCCGCGCGAACCAGCCACGTTAGCCCCTTTTCGATCAAAGCGTCCGATTCCAGCACGTCGCCTGCGATCGCCAGCGTGTACGCCACTCCTCCCAATCCCGAATAGAAGCCGCGCGTTCCAGGCGCGTCCAGCGTTTCGCCATCCCGCAGGATCTGGCGCAATGCTCCCCAGGCCACGGCTGCCTGGTGAGGATCTTGCGTATGTTTCGCCAGCCGCACCAGAAACAGCGCGATGCCCGCGAGTCCATCGTAAAGCGATAGTCCACACGCCCCATACGAGGGCAGGAACTGGCCGTCCACCGGCTTCAGCGACCACGTCATCCAGTTGCAGCGGTCTCCGGACCAGACGGAATCGCGCAGAAACTCCGACCCGATCTGATCGGCTGCCCGCAGGAAGTTTTCCTGAGAGGCCGGATCCGAGTCGCCGCGAAAGAGATGGGTGGGTTGATTCATGTCAGTTTTGCGATGGCCATTCGTACAGATCCCGGGCGCCTTCCGATAAGTGCGGAGCGTTGACCGATGCTCCGCTGGCATGAAACCGTGCGGCGATCTGCGCGAGCCGGCCTCCAGCCCCTGGTCTCCCGCCAGCCATGCGGCGACGATTCCTTCCGCGACCAGCCTGTCCGGGACTGCCCGAAGCTGGACCCGCCGCCGGGTTCATCGGCAGCCCCCAGCCCGCGCAGCATCCGCTTGGTAAACAACGGTATTCCGTCCCGAAGCTTTTCTTCCAGGCTGTTTTTCCGGGCGCCGCCCAGCCGCAGGAACGCTGGAACGAACCGTTTGGCGACATACAGCACCACCGGATCGCGCCGGTCATACAATGCGGGTTGCAGCAAACACTTGAAGCGGTACGGGATTCGATAGCGGTTCAAGTCCGTGCTGATCCACTCGAGCAACCCCGGAACCTCGCCGGGAGCCAGATTAAAGTAAAAGCGCGCGAGCTGTACGTCGTCGAAATCGCTGGCCACAGTCTCACCGAAAGCGAAGTAGAAGCCCGGTTGTACGGTGGAAGATTCCTTCGGGGCGTGAATCGCGACGGTATCCCCGACGGCCGGCCCGCGGCCCGGCGCATCCGTAAACGTGTAGAGCCCCGGCGTCGCCTGCCGGTACGTGCTCCTTTTCTCGATGCTGAGCAATCCACCGGGTCCGATCTGGTAAACCCGCCACAGGGGGTCCCAACGCTCCCGGCTTCGATTCGCAGCCGAGAGGACCGCGAGAAAATCGGTGTCGGGCTCAATGTTTCCTAGCGCCTCGCCTGCGTTTCGTACGATGTCCTGAGGGCTGGCCGTGTGCGCCCGCGCATACGCGAAATGATAGATCAAAGATGTGAGCGCGCCCACCAGCGGATGGGAACCAGAGTTCACGGCCGCCGCAATCTCCGCGGCTCGAATCGTCACGGCGTCGAGATCACCGTACCGGACAGTATCCGGGGCTTCGATCCGCACCGCCGCGACCACCGGCGCCAGTTCCTCGGCGGCCGCCTTCGAAAATGTCTGGGCTCGACCCGGGCCGGAAAGCGATTTTAGGAAGGTCGCGGGACGCATCAGTTCCCGCCCTGCCGGTCTGCAAAACCCAGGATGTCGCGGAGTGCGATTTCAGGCGATTCCATCATGGCCGTGGCCAATTGGAGGCAAAGAGTGGCGGTTCGGGGGATGTTCGGCATTCGAATGGTCATCTCGAACGCAGTTAGCACCAGGCGGCCCGCGCTAAAAGCGGCGGCCCGACGCAGCTCCCGCCAGTCTTCGGCCTGTGAAAATCCACGGGTTTGGGAGTACGCTTTCCACAACGCCTGCAAGGCGGGCCAAATGGACTCGATCCGGTGCGGGGCCTTTAGAATCAGAGAAATCGTTTCCTCGCAGGACGCGTCGGCCGACATGGTGGCGAGCCAGTGTTGCAAATAACAGCAAAAAGCGCATCCTGCGTCCCAGCTACTGTCGCCAATATCCGACAATTCCCAGTCGACCATGCGCAGTTTCGGCGCCGCCGGATCCGAATCGCTGCGCACTAGAACGAAATTATCCCATTTAATATCACCGTGAATCAGGGTTTCCTGACGCCAAACGGTACTTAAAGCGTACAATCCACGGACCAACGTAGGATTGCGCCGTAGAATATCGACTAAATCGCGCGTGGCAGGCCCCATATTTGTAAATACGCTCTCCGCAGTTTGCGCGATTGTCAATACCCAGGGCTGCATTCGCGGGAAAGCCCGGATCGAGGTTGGGTCCGACACGCCCGCCTGCGCTCGATGCACGGCGCCCATGGCGATTCCCTGCGCGGCGCCGATTTCCGCCGGAAACTCCTTCGTGCGCACGTGGAACACGTTCAGGTTTTCCGCGTCCGGCAGCAGTTCTGTGGTCAGGGTATGCTGGCGCGGATCGTAGTCGACCAGAGGTGCGATATAGGGCTGCAACGACGCGAAGGACGGATCGCTCAGGCCCAGATCGTAACAGGCCGCCTCCCGATAAATCGATCCGACCGTTTCGGTAAACACGGCCGGAATCTGTTTCACGAAGAGCCCGTTCCTGTTGGCGAGCTCGATTTTGAAATTACGGTTGCGGCGGCTGGAATCGGTAACAGAGACATTCTGAGAAACCACAGCTTCCGTCTCAAGAACACCGCGAGCGACAAGGTAGCCGACAACATTTTCTGGGGTTAGAAACATGACTGCGCTCCGCCGTCCGGCCGATCTGAGGCGGACCGCACGCACTGCGGTCCGCCGAGATCAGAACCTTCTAGCAGCGAACCGGTGTGTAGGTATTGCAGATCGGCGTGCAGATCGAGAAGATCGTCAGCCCTTGAGGCGCGGCCTCTCCGGATCCCTGTGCCCCACCTTGGGCACAGTGCACTGGCGTGTAAGTGTTGCAGACGGGGGTGCACAGCGAGAAGACGGTCAGCCCTTGGGGTGCCGCGGCTCCCGGAGCTGCTTGTGCTCCACCCTGGGCGCACTGAACCGGGGTGAGGGTATTGCAGACCGGCGTGCATAGCGTGAAAACCGTCAGCCCTTGGGGTGCTGTCGCCCCCTGAGTTCCCTGGGCTCCACCCTGGGCGCATTGAACCGGCGTGAGCGTGTTACAGACCGGCGTACATAGCGTGAAAACCGTCAGCCCTTGCGGCGCGGCTGCTCCTTGAGCTCCCTGTGCTCCACCTTGGGCGCAGTGTACCGGCGTGAGCGTGTTACAGACCGGCGTACATAGCGTGAAAACCGTCAGCCCTTGAGGTGCTGCTGCTCCCTGGGCTCCCTGTGCTCCACCCTGCGCACACTGCACCGGCGTGAGCGTGTTACAGACCGGCGTGCACAGCGTGAAAACCGTCAGCCCTTGCGGCGCGGCTGCCCCTTGAGCTCCTTGTGCTACACCTTGGGCGCATTGTACTGGCGTGTAAGTATTGCAAACCGGAGTGCACAGTGAGAAGACGGTCAGCCCTTGAGGTGCTGCCGCTCCTTGAGTTCCCTGGGCTCCACCTTGGGCGCATTGTACTGGCGTGTAAGTATTGCAAACCGGAGTGCACAGTGAGAAGACGGTCAGCCCTTGAGGCGCGGCTGCTCCTTGCGCTCCGCCTTGGGCGCACTGAACCGGCGTGTAGGTAGTGCAGATCGGGGTACAAAGGGAGAAGGCCGTCAGCTCTTGAGGTGCTGCGGCTCCCGGAGCTCCTTGTGCTCCGCCTTGGGCGCACTGCACCGGTGTGAGCGTGTTGCAGACCGGGGTGCAAAGTGAAAAGACCGTTAACCCTTGGGGAGCCGCTGCTCCCTGGGCTGCCTGTGCTCCACCCTGCGCACACTGCACTGGAGTGAACGTGTTGCAGACCGGGGTGCAAAGTGAAAAGACCGTTAACCCTTGGGGAGCCGCTGCTCCCTGGGCTGCCTGTGCTCCACCCTGCGCACACTGCACTGGAGTGAGCGTATTGCAGACCGGGGTGCACAGTGAGAAGACGGTCAGTCCTTGCGGTGCCGCCGCTCCCTGGGCTCCTTGTGCTCCACCCTGGGCGCATTGAACCGGCGTGAGCGTGTTACAGACCGGCGTACACAGGGTGAAGACCGTCAGTCCCTGGGGTGCTGCGGCTCCCTGGGCTCCTTGTGCTCCACCCTGGGCGCATTGAACCGGCGTGTAAGTATTGCAAACCGGGGTGCACAGGGAGAAAACCGTCAACCCTTGGGGAGCTGCCGCCCCCTGTGCGCAGTGAACCGGGGTATAAGTGTCGCAAACTGGTGTACATAGAGTAAAAATTGTTACACCTTGCGGGGCTGCCCCATGGTGAGGGTGCATATTCGAGTCTCCTTTAGAAAAATAATCTCGATGCGAAGAGGGAAAGTACTCGGAGACGAGAATATTATATTTCGCCGATTCTTGCAATAGATTTTTTAAGACGATTTAATTACAATATTTCCAGTAATAAATGTCCAATGTGTGTATTACGCCGTAATTTAGTGCATATTTCGATCTCCGCTCGATATCGCCGGAAGGTGCCGGGAAACTCCTGGGGACAACGGTTCACTGAGTAAAATTTGACAGGAAGGACGTCGCGACCAGCAGCGCGGCACAACGAATACGTTAGCGTCCAGCACGGCTTAATTAACTTCAATCCAGGGTTCCTAAGCCTTGCGACCGGACTAAGGCAAAAAGCGCGTGGTGGAACGAACCTGGAAGGTATCCTGTCGAATGCGCACGAAGCTAACTTCGGATGGCCCGTCAGCCCGGCGATTCCGGCGAAGCGGGGTTCTGATTAAACCATCCAATACAAGTTTTCCGGTACGATCAACATTTGAGCGATTCCATGAAATTCAAGTATTTGAAAGCAGTCATTTTGGATTGGGCGGGAACCGCGGTGGACCACGGCAGCCTCGCGCCGGTCGCGGCGTTGCAGCGCGTGTTCGCGGAGAACGGTCTCCCCATTACTGCGGCCGAGGCTCGCAAGGATATGGGAGTTTTGAAAAAGGATCAGATCCGCTTGATCCTCTCCGGCGATCGCGTTCGCAGCCAATGGACCGGCCTGCGCGGCCATCCCCCCTCCGAAGAGGCCGTCATGAATCTGTTCACCGAATTTCTTCCCAGGCAAGCCGACATTCTGGCGCAGTACAGTGAGCCGATCGACGGAGTTCCAGAAACGGTGGAGGCGTGGAAGGCGGCCGGATTGCGCATCGGGTCGACCACCGGCTACACCCGCGAGCTCCTCAACATCGTTGCCGCTGCCGCGGCAGTCCGTGGGTATGTTCCGGAAGCGTCCGTCACCCCGGACGAAGTGGGCGCCGGCCGCCCCGCGCCGTTCATGTGTTACCGCAACGCGATCCAGCTTGGCGTCTACCCCTTGTCCGCGTTCGTGAAGATTGGCGACACGCCGAGCGACATCGCCGAAGGCCGCAACGCCGGCATGTGGACCATCGCCATCACGTGCACCGGAAACGAAATCGGACTCTCGAAGCAGGAGTGGGACGCGCTCTCGCCCGGCGAGCGGCAGTCTCTGGAGCAGCAAGCGGGCGCTCGGCTGCGCGCCGCCGGAGCGCAATACGTGGCCGCATCGTTGGCCGAATGTAATCCTTTTCTCGCGGATATTGAACGTCGCTTGGCCGCCGGTGAGCGCCCCCTATGAAAAAGCTGCTGTTTACGCCCGGCCCTCTCACCACCAGCCTGCGAGTTAAAGAAGCCATGCTGCGCGATCTCGGCTCGCGCGACCGGGAGTTTCTGGAGATTGTGCGCCAGATCCGTGAGCAATTGCTTGCGCTGGGAAATGTCCATCCGCCTGATTATGAATGTGTTCTGATGCAGGGCAGCGGGACGTTTATGATCGAGTCGGTCATCTCCTCCATCGTTCCGCGGAAGCTGCTTGTACTGATCAACGGCGCTTATGGACGACGGATAGAAAACATTGCCCGCATGCACAAAATTCCGGTGGACGCGATAGAGGTCCCGGAGAATCGAAAAATTACGCCGGCGGATTTCTCACTGGATGAAACCATCTCGCACGTGGCGGTCGTTCACTGCGAAACCACCACCGGCATAATCAATCCCATCGAGGAGATTGGAGCGGTTGTAGCCACGGCGGGCGCCGGCTATATCGTCGACGCAATGAGTAGTTTTGGCGCGATTCCGATTGACGTGAAGGCCGCCCACATCGACTTTCTGATCTCCTCGGCGAATAAGTGCATCGAAGGAGTTCCCGGATTCGCCTTTACGCTGGCGCGTCGTGCGCCGCTCGATGCGGCGAAGGGGAAGGCAAGGACGCTGAGCCTCGATTTGTACGCGCAATGGGCCGGGCTCGAACGCGATGGGCAATTCCGGTACACGCCGCCGACGCACGCTCTGCTCGCCTTTCACGAAGCGTTGCGAGAGCTCGATCAGGAAGGCGGAGTCGCCGCCCGCGGCGCGCGCTACCGGCGGAATCATGACGCCCTATGCCAGGGGATGAAAGAACTGGGATTTGAGCCCTACCTCGCGCCGGAGGATCAGAGTCCCATCATTACTTCTTTCCGTTATCCCAAAGACGGCTCGTTCCGGTTCGAAGATTTCTATGCGCGGCTCAGTGAGCTGGGGTACGTGATCTATCCGGGGAAAGTGAGCCGCGAAGAGTGTTTTCGGATCGGCACCATCGGACGGCTGGATCTAAAGGACATCGAGAACCTGCTGGCAGCGATTCGCACGGTGCGATCTGTAAAATAGATACACTTCGGTGATCCAGCCCCGCCGTACCCTTTTCACGATCTACGCCGCACTGCTGCTTGCGACACTGGCGGTGTACGCGCGTACCGCAACGTTCGACTTTGTCAATCTCGACGATCCCGAATATGTTGCCGCCAATTCGCACGTGCGGGACGGAATCACATTCGACAGCATCAAGTGGGCCTTCACTTCGGGCGACGCAGCCAACTGGTTCCCGGTCACTCGTCTTTCCCACCTGCTCGACGTTCAATTTTTCGGGCTGAATAGCGGATGGCATCACATGACCAGCGTCCTGATCCACGCGCTGGCAGGGATGCTGCTGTTCGCATTTCTATATCGAGCCACGCACGCCCAATGGCCATCCGCCTTGGTCGCCTTCATCTTCGTCCTGCATCCCCTCCACGTCGAATCCGTCGCCTGGGTCGCAGAGCGCAAAGACGTGCTCTGCGCCTTCTTCTGGTTTCTCACTCTATGGGCCTATGTTCGATACGTTGAGCTTCCCGGCGCGGCTCGATATTCGCTGGTGCTCGCGGCTTTCACGCTTGGGTTGATGTCGAAGCCGATGATCGTGACTTTGCCGTTTGTACTGCTGCTCCTGGATCTCTGGCCGCTCCGCCGCGGCCTTCACATCCGTGAAAAAATTCCGCTATTCGTCCTCTCGGCCGCGGCCTCTGTGATTACGTTCTTGGTTCAGCGAGCCAGCGGGGCCGTCGATACGCTGGGCATTCATACCATGGGGACTCGCCTGGCAAACGGGATCCTGTCCTGCGCCCTGTATCTCGCCGGTACGTTCTGGCCCGCGAGACTCGGCGTATTTTATCCCTACCCGCGGAATTTTCCCGCCTCGGAAATCGCGATCGCTGCGGCTGTGATTGCAGCTATTTCCCTCGCCGCGTTCAAGTGGTTTCGATCGCGTCCCTACCTGGCCGTCGGATGGCTCTGGTATCTCGGCACTTTAATCCCGGTAATTGGATTGGTGCAGGTAGGCGCCCAAGCGCGGGCCGACCGCTACACGTATGTCCCGATGGTCGGCCTGGCGATCATACTGGCCTGGGGCCTTCAGGACCTGGCTGCATACTGGCCTCGCGCCAAGCCCGCGCTGGTCGCCCTGGCAGCCGGTGCGTGCCTGTGCTTCGCCGGAATCGCGCATGCCCAGGTTCAATACTGGGCCAACAGCGGGACGCTGTTCGAACACGCGCTCGACGCAGCCGGCGAAAGCGACCTCGCGCATCACAACCTGGGAAATTATCTCGCCGCCATGCCCGGCCGTGTGCCCGAAGCGATCCTCCATTACCAAGCGGCGCTGCGCCTCAATCCAAATTCCGCGAAAACGCGCACGGATCTGGGCACCGCGCTCTCTACCGATCCCGCCCGCTTATCGGACGCCATCGAGCAATATCGAGCCGCGCTCGCTATCTCGGATTCAGCGATCACCCGCAACAACCTGGCCAATACACTCTCACGGATTCCCGGGCGCATGCCGGAGGCCATCGAGCAATATCAAGCCGCGCTCCGCCTGGATCCCAATTACGCCGATGCGCGCAACAATCTGGCGAGGGCGAGGGAAGCCGGCAGCGCCAGCA
>CAVPKR010000018.1:0-20174 GCA_963705675.1 Terriglobia bacterium | reverse complement strand
TCTCTCTCTCCTCTCTCTCTCTCTCTCTCTCTCTCTCTCTACGGTGAACTATCATTACTATCCGGCCTTTGGCGAATATCCGGGGTCCACCACGCTGCGCCTCGAAACCGCGCGGGACCTGATGGTGGACATATGCCGGTCCCTTGCGCGCTACGGTCCGCATCGGTTTTACGCGTTGAATACCGGCGTCTCGACGCTGGCGGCGCTGCGTCCCGCGGCGGAGATTCTGGCGAAAGACGGCATTCTGCTGCGGTTCACCAACATGGGGACAGTCACGCAGCCGGTGGAGGATCAGATCAAGCAGGAAGCCCGCGGCACGCATGCGGATGAGATCGAAACGTCGATGATGCTGTTCATCGCGCCGTCGAGCGTGGAGATGAAGAAAGCCGTGAAAGATTATCATCCCGGGCAAGGCGGTTTGACGCGCGATCCCAACGGGAAAGGCGCATATTCGGCAAGCGGAATCTACGGCGATCCTACGCTTGCGACGCGCGAAAAGGGCGAGAAGCTGGTCCGCGCGATGACCGCGAATATCCTCAAAGAAATACAAGAAATAAAACAAGAAAAGCCGTGAACATTAGAAGTTCACGGCTTGATAATCAATTTAATTATCGAACACGAGTTTGGTATGAGTCCCGCCGAGCTTGATTTCGGTCAGGTGATACTTGCCGTCCGCATTGTTGTAGCGGATCAGCGTTTTCGGATACTTCTCGTCTCCATTCTCCACTTTCACGGCTGCCTGCACCGTGTTTTTTCCGTGCGTGATGGTGGCCTTATCTCCATCCACCTCAACCTTGTAGTCGCCGGGCTTCAACTCGGTGCCGGCCACGATCGAAGGCTGGAAAAACGTCACATCGTACCCGGATTTCGCGCCCGCCACCGCCAGCGCGAACGTTGCGAAAAACACCACATACCTCATTGTCTTTTTCCTTCCTCTGGATTTTTGTCTGCCGAATATACATACGACTAGATGTCGAATTCGTTTCCTCGGATGGACAAAAAACTCCGGATTACGGTAAGACAATTTTCGATTACTTCGCGGGAATCGCCGAAACCGGTTAGCCACACGATTTCGGGATCGCGCCGAAACCAGGTCAGTTGGCGTTTCGCATATTGCCTGGTTTCGAGCTGCGTGGATTCGATGGCTTGCTCCATCGTCAGCGAGCCGCGCACCGCCGCCAGCGCCTGTTTATAGCCCAACGACTCAAACGGTTTTTCATCGCCCGTGCATCCCGCGTCGAGCAGTCCCTGGACCTCCTCCTTCAAGCCGTGACGAAACATTTCCTCGGCCCGCGCATCCAAGGTTTGGTGGAGGTCGGGACGGCTGGGGTTCAAACCGAGCTTCAGCACGCGGTATCCGGTCAGCGGTTCGGCCGTGGAGGAAGGCGGCAAAGGATTGCGGGTCAATACACGAATTTCGAGGGCGCGGGTGAGCTTCTGCACGTCGCGAGGATGAATGCGCGCGGCTGCCGGCGGATCCAGCCGGGCCAGCAGCCGGTGGAGCGAGCCGTCGCGCTTCGTCTCACGAGCCGCCAGCCGCTCGCGGAGCGATTCATCGCGTGGAGGCAACTGCGGCAGGCCGTTCAGCAGGGCGCGCAGGTAGAATCCGGTGCCGCCGGCGACCATCGGCAGATGCCCGCGCGCCGAAATCCCGGCGATAATCCGCCGTGCGTCGCGGGCATAATCGCCTGCCGAATAAACCTCTTGCGGCTGAAGCACGTCGATCATGTGATGGGGAATTTCACGGCGTCTGGTTTCAGAGACTTTTGCGGTGCCGATGTCGAAGCCGCGATAAAGCTGGAGCGAATCGCAATTGAGAATCTCGCCTTGAAATTCGGCAGCGGCGCGCAAGGCGAGCGAGCTCTTTCCGGCCCCGGTGGGGCCCACGATCGTGATGAGAGCGGGAATAATTTCAGGCAAGCCGATATACTAAAGGTAACGCGGGATGTTAGTGAGAGAGGACCGAATGGTTAAAGCAGCGATAGCAGTACTGGCGCTTGGAGCATCGGCGTGGGCGCAAACGCCCGCCGATACCGGCGCGAACAAGACCGACAAGGCTGCGGCCTATTATCACTACGCGCTGGCCCACATGTATGCGGAGATGGCGGGCATGCCCGGCACTCGCAACGATTATCTGAACAAGGCCATCGATAACTATAAAGAAGCCATCAAGGCCGACCCCGAAACACCGCTTCTGACCGAGGAGCTTTCGGATTTATACATCCAGTCGGGCCGGCTGAGAGAGGCCCAGACGGACGCGGAAGAAGCCCTCCGGCAAAATCCCAACGACGTTCCCGCGCGGCGCCTGCTGGCTCGCGTGTACACCAAACAGATCGGCGATCAGCAGCAGAATCGCATCGACGAAAGCATGCTGAAGAAGGCCATCGAGCAGTATCAGAAAATTGTGGAGCTGGCGCCGAAGGACGTGGATTCGCTGGTGATGCTGGGGCGTTTGCAGAAAATTTCGCAGAACTCCGAAGGCGCGCAGAAGTCTTATAAACAGGCCCTGGCCGTCGATCCCGAAAATGAGGACGCGCTGACCGGGCTCGCGATGGTCTATCTGGACCTGGGCCAGAACGCCGAGGCCTCGGACATTCTGAAGAAGCTGGCGGATAAGAGTCCTTCGCAGAGAAGCCTGCGCCAACTGGCCAGCGCGTATGAGCAGATGAAGGAATACGGGCTGGCGGCGGAGACGCTGAATCGCGCGCTGTCGATGAATCCGCCGGATGCGGCGGATTTGAAGCGCGCCGTCGCCCAGGACCTGATTTTCGCGAAGCAGTTCGATGAAGCGCTGAAGATTTATCAGGCCATGGCGGATGAGGAGCCCACGGACGCCGAGCCGTATCTGCGGATGTCGGAAATTTATCGCGACAAGAAGGATTTTCCCAAGGCGCGCGCGATGTCGGCGAAGGCCAAGAGCATCGATCCGGCGAACATCGAGATTCGCTACAACGAAGTGACCATCCTTGAAGCCGAAGGCAAAATGCCCGAAGCGGTGCAGAAGTTGAAAGACATCGTCACCACCACCCAGCGCAAGACTTATAACGATCAGGAAAGAAAACTTCGCGCCCGGCTGCTGGGCGAGCTGGGCACTAAAGCTCGCGATGCGGCGATGACGGATGAGGCGGTGGATGCCTTCCGGCAGTTAGGCGACTTGGAGCCGGAGCTGGCGAAAGAAGCCGAAATCCAGATCATCGCGACCTATCAGACGGCCAAGGATTACGCCAAATACGAGCAGGAAGCCGATGCGGCGGTGAAGAAATGGCCCAACGATCCCGGCATTCACTTAACTCACGCCTCGATGCTCGCCGACATGGGCAAGGTGGACGCGGCGGCCGCCGAAGTCAAGAAGCAGATGGATGGGAAGAATGACAAGCAGGTGAATCTGAGCTTGGCGCAGATCTACGACAAGGGCCGGAAATTCGACGAAGAAGCGAAAATCCTGGATCAGGTGGAAAAGGACGCGGCGACCAAGGAAGAAAAGACCAGCGTATGGTTCCAGCGCGGCGCGATGCTCGAAAAAGAGAAGAAGAACGAAGCCTCGGAAGCCGAATTCCGCAAGATTCTGGAAGTTGATCCGGACAACACGGGCGCCTTGAATTACCTGGGATACATGCTGGCCGATCGCAACATTAAGCTGACCGAAGCGCAGCAGATGATCACCAAGGCGCTGGAGCAGGAGCCCAACAACGGCGCCTACCTCGATAGCTTGGGCTGGGTGGATTTCCGCCTCGGCAAGCTGCCGGAGGCGGAGGAGAATTTGCGCCGGGCGGTGGCCCTGACCCCGCGTGACGCTACCGTTCACGATCATCTGGGTGAAGTCCTGATGAAGGAATCGAAAGTGCGCGAGGCGGTGGGCCAATGGGAGATTTCCTACAAGGAATGGAACCTGAGCTCGCCCGCGGATCTGGAGCCGGCCGAGGTGGCCAAGGTAAAGAGCAAGCTGGATAACGCTAAGGTTCGGCTGGCGAAAGAAAGCTCGCCTGAAGAAATAGCCGGTCACAGGCAACGCAAGTTTTTATTTGCGTTCGAATGTTGCAGTTAGGTTTGGCTAAACGGTTGCGCGGGTTCGCCTGCGCATACACTTCTGGCAGATCTTATGCGACACCACAATCTGCAACAGATTCTTGACAGCGACGCCTGGAAAAACGCTACGGGCGAGCGGCATCCGCAGTACTTCCGGGTCTGGCAGCGCGTGTCGGTCGTACTGCAACAGGCGCTGCGGCGGTGGATTCCCGAATTGCATTTTCGGGATCCGCAGCGTTTCGAAGACCTGGATACGTCGTATCAGTTCATCATTTACGCGGCTTTCCCGCCCTGTTATGGACGCCCGAGGACCGAATTCACCTTCGACGTTGCGGACCCGGGGGCTCTTCCGGCTGCCATGCGCACCATCGGGCGGGCGACTCAATCCGTGCTGGAATCGGTTGAGGAGCGGCTGTACGGCCTGGGGATGCCCGTTCTGGCCCGCCGTTTTGCGCCCGTCTGGCATCAAGACATCTTTCGCGCTGTGAAGGCAAGGCCAAAGCTGCTGATCGGATTGCTGGCATCGGAGGCTAGGCTGATCAACGCGGTGATCGATCTGGCCGCGATGCCCAATCCGCGCAGGTTCCAACGTGAAGCCGGGGCGGCGCTGCGCAAAATCGCTGGAGACGACATGCGGGAGCTGGGCCTTCGCGCGCTGATGGAAGCGGTCGAAGTTCTAACGAAGCTCGGCAGCCCGGTGGGCGGCTTCGGCGACTTGGGCGATGGTGGGATTCTTGAGAACGATCACGCGGGGGCCTCGGGGGGGCCCAGATGCGCGGGTCGGTGGAGATGAAAATCGCCACCACGGGAACCCCGGCGGCGGCGGCCAGATGGCTGATGCCGGAATCGTTCCCGATATACACGCGAGCCGTGTTCAGCCGGCACGCAAGGTGGTAGAGATCGGGAATACGCGCGGCCCCGTTCAAAGGGTCGCCGGGGCCCGCAAACCACTCCACGGGCCAGTCAAGACGATCGGCAAGGGCCTGGAAGTTTTCGAGTGGCCAGTTTTTTTTCGGGCCGCCTGAGAACGGATGGATCGCGGCGAAGTTCTCAACCGGCGCGAAGGGACTTCGATCCTCGGGATCGAATGCGTTTGCAACGGGAACGCCGGAAAGAACGTGAACGGAAGATCGCGCACCGCATCGCGAAAATCCGGACGATTGGCGCCATACCAGGAGTAAATGGAATCGAATGGGCGCAGTGCGTCGAGCGAAGCCTGGTCGACGACGCCGATCAGGTCGAGGCCGGTGTCGGCGATGGCTCGCGTGCGGCCGGCGAAGCGGAGCAATGGCAGAACCGCGCGCTGCGCCCAGACTTCGGTATATTCGGCTCGCGCCGCTTCCAGCTCCGGCAGCGAGAGAATCACATCTCCGATGGCGCCGGGTCGAATCAGCAGTCGGCGATGCACTTATGGAAGGTGGTACAGCTTGCGGGCGTTATCCCGCAGGACCATGCGAGCCAGCTCCAACGCACGATCGCGAGTGATCTCGTTGTCGCGCAGCATTCCGGTTAGCGCGAGCCCCAGCGCTTCGCGGCCGGTCTGATTCGCGACGTAGGCGGTTTCTTCCCACCCGGCGTCGGGTGGCGCGAACGGATAGGCGTCGGTCGCGAACAGGACTTTTTCGGGAACGTATTCGAGCCACGCCCGAATCACCTCCGACACATCGCGAGGATAATTCATGAAGGTCTGTTCGGAAAAATCGGCGTAGGCATTGGGTTTGGTCAGCAGCGCCGCGATCTGGCGCGCGTAGGGCCAGCCTCCGTGGAGCATCACGAAGTTGGTCTTGCGCAGGGACGGATCGTTGAACAGCGGCTCCAGCAGCATCGCGTTGCCGGCCGCGACGTTAAAATATCCGCCTCCGCCCGCCGCGGCGTGGATATGGACGGCCATGCCCAGGCGGCCGCACTCGGTGGCGATGAAGCGGAAAATGTAGTCTTGCAGCGCCTTATAATCGCCGCTGCCCGACGTGTAAACTTTCTCGGCGTCGGCCTTGGCGGGATCGCCGACGTCCAACGAGCGCAAGTAGGCCATCTCGAATTTCTCAGCGACGGCGCCTGCGTTTTTGTGGCGTTCTAGCGTCGCGCGGACCACTTTATTCAGATATTCGTCGAGCGTCGCGGGCTTGGATTGCACTCCCGATTCCGCGTAATAGCGCTTCAACAGGCGGTCTTCGTCGGCGAAAAACGCTTTTTGATCGGAATTGTGCACGATGCCGGCTGTCGGCAATGGATACATCAAGGCATCAGCGAACGGGACCCACAAGAATCGCGGCGCAGGCAAGCCGGGCCCGACGGCGACCCGGTTCGCGAGCATGGTTTCGATGTTCAACTGGTCCAGCACCTTCACCGCGTAATCCTGACCGTAGGTCTTCGCGGCTTTGGCTTTGTCGCCGCCGAAATCTGGCGATGAGCTTCGAGCAATTCAGGCGTGCCGGGCCGTTCACGAATGGGATCGGACTGGGCTTCGAGCGACTCCACCGGCAGGGCGTCATACTCGTCATCCGGCTTTTCGCCCGCGGCCACCGGGCGCACCGGATGCGCATGATTGTCGATGGCTTTGATCCTGGCGATTTCGGAAGCGAGCTGCGGGTCTATGCGGGCATCGCGATTCGAGGGCGAGGCGCATCCGGCCAGAATCAGTATCGATACGAAGACAGGGACGCTTCGGAGCATCCGCTTATTCTACTTCGTAATGTCGATGGGAACGTTGACGTCCACCGTCTTCGGCGGCAGGCACATCCGATCCGTGCAGGCCTGGTAGCGGAGTTTGGCGGAGATCACCGCGGGCCCAGGCTGAGCCGATGCGGGCACCTTGAAGTTGCTCACGATGTCGAAATTCCCGGTGTAAACCGATAGCGGCTTATCGGAAAAACTGTACTTTTCCATCTGCGGCTTGGGATACGCGATCTCGCCCGTTTCGAGCGGAGCCGAATTCCAGGTGAGCTTCAGCGGGATCAGATATTCATCCGATGGCGTATTGCTGTTGCAGTGATACCCGGTGCGAAGCTCGGCCGTCAGCTTGATCTGCGCGGTAGTGCCCGCTTTGGCGGCGATTTTTCCCGGCGGCGCGATGCTGAGGACGTTACCAGGCTGCGCGAAACAGAGCGGGACTGCCAGAAGACAGAACGCTGCCGACCTTAATATCCTTGCCATCGAGCAAACTGAGAATCTCATTTTCATATTCGTCCTTGCCGATCAGGCCCATGTGCACGGCCGCGATGCGGCCCGCGCGGTCGATCACAAACGTGGTGGGAAGCGCGTCGATGCCTCCGTAAAGCAACTCGGTTTCCTCGCTGCCCAGCACCACGGGGTAGTTGATCCTTCTCGTTTCGATATAGGGCTTGACCGAATCCCAGCCGTCGTCGTCCAGAGAAACTCCCAGGACGGCGAACTTGCGATCTTTATAAGACTGCTCGAAATCGATGAACCAGGGAATCTCGATTTTGCAGGGGCCGCACCACGTCGCCCAGAAATTCAGCAGGACCACCTGACCGTGGAAGTCGGAGAGCTTGACGGTCTTCCCGGTGACGTCCTTCAGCGCGAAATCGGGAGCGAGCTTGCGCGTTCCTTCGGGCTTGATCGAGGCGGGCTTCTCGGTGGAGGCGCGATAGCGGGTAAAGATGAACCCGGCCAGAAGCGCGACCGCCGCAATCGCCAATAACTGTCTGAGTTTCACCCTGACCTAATTATATCGGGATCTTGCCGTTTGAAGGAAAAGTTCGGTTGAACCACGCTCGCCGCGGGCGACGATGCGTGCCGGCAGGGTAAACTCGCCATGCGAACGCAAACCGGCGAAGCGCCACGCGGCGGTGTCGCAGAAACTTTCGACGGCGTAGCGCCGCCAGAGAGGAGTGCGCGCCGACCAATCGCGCGGTTTCAATTTAAGCTTGCGCCATTCGGCGCTCCAGCCTAACTCGCCGGGAACTTTTGCGGCGATTTCCGCGCGAACCAGGTTCTCCCAGCTTTGGCGCGTCGCATTGGATAGCCGCCGCCACGCAAAATGAAAATCTCGTGAATCAAGATGCGTTCGAAATCGCCGGGGACCGCCAGCACCTCGGAATCGAGCAGGACCACGCGCCGGTTCATGTGCGACGCCGCCAGGTGCGGACCTAACGACTGGCGAATCTCTACTCGAACAGGTCGGCCGGTTACGGACGGCAGCAAGACTTATTTTCCAGAACCGGGGGCGTAAAAATAATCGGGTCTCAGGATGGTCGCGTGGAAACGCTGTTCCAGCTCCGCGATCTTTGCCTGCGTCCGATCGGCGCGAATGGCTTGTAGAATGTCTTCCCGCACTTCGTTCAGTTTCTGGCCCGCGACCTCGGCGATTTGGATCACATAGAAGCTGTTGATCTCGCGCACCGGCTGCGGAACATCGCCGGCTTTGAGTCCCGCCACAGCTTTCTGAATCTCGGGTGGATAGGCGCCATTCGACTTGATCGTCATGGTGTCTTCGGCCGCGGATTTCTTATTGTCATCGTCGGAATATTTGTCGACGATTTTCGCGAAGTCGGCGCCGGCTCGAAGCTGCTTGATGGCCTCTTCGGCCCGCGCTTTGGCGGCGGCTTCGGTACGGTCTGTCTTGGAGTGTTCACGGCCGAAAGCTGTCTGGCGTCGCCTTTAAGTTCTTAGGGTCGGCCACCACGTCCGGCTTGAAGTTGATCACGAAGGTCTTGATCTTGTACTGCTGATACTTGCTCACGTGCTCTTTGTAGTAGGCTTCGATGTCGTCCACGCTCACCTCAATGTGATTGCGGATTTCGGTAACCATGGCGCTCATCAGGACGTTTTGCTGATACATTTCGATCTGCTGTTTCCACGGAGTCTTTTCTTCCAGCTTCAGCTTTTTTGCCTCGTCGGCCATATATTGTCCGAAGGCCAGACTCTGGAGCGCGGATGCGGCGTCACTTTTCAGCGCCTGGCTGACGCCGGGCCACGTGGCGCGCAGCAGATCCAGATCGCTTGCCTTGATGCCTTTCCCGTCCACCGTGGCGACAATCGTATCGGGAGGCACGTTCGGGGCCGGGCTCTGGGCGAACGCGGCGGCGCCAAGTGTAGCGAGCAGGAAATAATACTTCATGGATTCTAAATCAAATTTAACATGCGTTCAGGCTGCTATAGTAGCGGGAAAGTGAAGAGTCGGACGGCGGCCGTTGTCATCATGGTGAGCCTGTGCGGGTGCGCGAGCGATCCTGAATATGCGCCCCCGGAGCAGCGCCCCAGCTTCGCCGCCTTCAAGGCGCACGGCGCGAGGGTGGTCAGCATGGAAGACCCCGACGCCAACCTGCACTTTGTTCGCGATATCTTCGACGGATCGAAAACCAGTTGGGAATGGACCGGCCAAAGGCCCGCGGTCAAGGTCAAAATCCGCTCCGGCGCGCCCTGAAATACGTCATCGATTTTACGCTGCCGGAGGTGACGTTCAAAGTAACCGGGCCGGTAACGATTACGTTTCTGGTGAACGATCACGTCCTGGATAAAGTGCGATACACAGCCCAGGGACACCAGCATTTCGAAAAAATGGTCCCGCCGGGATGGGTGGAATTGGGCCAATACGCGATCGCCGGAGCCGAGATCGACAAGGTCTGGGTATCGCCGACGGATGGCGCGCGGTTGGGATTCATCCTTTCACGAATCGGACTCATGGGAGTCCCCGAGTAATGCTGCAAGCGCTCGCGGCGATCTTCGGAGCGGCATTCACGGTGGCCGGATGTTGGGCGGCGGGCTTCCTTTTGATCCGATGGTGCGGCGCGAAGCTTCAGAGGGCTGAGGCATTTCCCCTGGCATTTGTCTTGGGCGCTTCGTGCGTCCATTTGGCCGTGTTCGCGATCCTGGCCGCGCACATCGGTTATAAGCCGGTGTGGTGGATTTTGCTCGGCAGCCTGATCGTCGCGGCATTTTCGAAGCGAACCAAACGGGTGGACGCGGCTCCATTTATTCGATGGGGCTGGTTGTGGATTTTGTTCGCCGCGATCTTCGCGGTGTTCACGGTCCTGTATCTCGCCAACGCGTGGGCTCCCGAAACATCCGCGGACGGGACCGCCTATCACCTGACCATCGTCGCGAAATATTTGCGCTCCCACGGATTCGTGCTGATCGGAACCAGCATGTACGCCAGCCTCAGTGAGGGCGTGGAAATGCTGTATGAGCCCGCCTTCGCCATCGGCAGGCACTCCGCCGCGGCGCTGGTCCACTTTGCGTTTATGATCGCCCTGGCGTGGGCGATGCTCGCCTACGGCCTCCGCATCGGCAAGCCGTGGGTGGGCGCGGCCGGGGCTCTGATGATGTATGTGAGTCCGGTGGTGGGCCGCGACGGGACCACCGCGTATATTGATGTCGCGGTAGGCGCGATCGTGTTTTCGGTGTTCTATTGGCTGGAAATTTGGGACGACCAGCGGGCGTCGCGATTGCTGATCCCCATCGGCTTGGTGGCGGGCTATGCGTACGCTGCGAAATACACGGCCTTCGTGATGTTGCCGTATGCTTTGGTGTTCGTGGCGTGGCGCGCCCGGCGGATACGGCCTCTGATCGTGGTCTCGGCATGCGCCGCCTTGATGATCGCCCCTTGGATGATCAAGGATTGGATTTTCGTTCACGATCCGGTGGCGCCGTTTGCGAATGAGCTGTTTCCGAATCCCTATGTCCACACGCTGGTGGTCCAGCAGTGGGCCGAATGGCTGCGCCGTTACGATATGGCGAATTTGTGGACGCTGCCGGTTCAGGTGACCCTGGACGGAGGAAAAACCCAGGGCATCGTGGGACCGGTATTTCTGTTGTTTCCACTCGCGCTGCTGGCGTTGCGCTATCGCGCGGGGCGACGGCTGATGGTGCCGGGATTGTTAATGCTGGCGATGTATTTCGGCAACATCGGAACCCGGTTTCTGATCCCTTGCCTGCCGTTTTTCTCCCTGGCGATGGCGCTGGCGGCGAGTAACTGGACGGGAGTGTTGGCCGCGATGGTGGTGTTTCAGGCGATCGCGTGCTGGCCCTCCATGCTGCCGCGCTATGCGAATCAGTATCTATGGCGAATCGAGAAATTTCCGTATAAAGCCGCGCTGCGCATCGAATCGCAGGAAGAATATTTGCGGAAAAATCTCTACGATTATGAAGTGGTCCGAATGGTGGAAGAGAAAGTCCCCAAAGGCGAGACGCTGTTCTCTCTCACCGGCATCCCGGCCGCCTACACTTCGCGCGACGTGATTTCCGGAACCGAAGCCGCGCTGAATAACACCCTGAACGATATGCTGTTCGTCGCCTGGACGCCCGATTATCAGCCGGTGCGCATGTTCGTGTTTCATTTTCCGGAGACCGCCATGAACCGGGTGCGGCTGCTCCAGACCGCGCAAGGGAAAGGACAGCAGCAATGGGATGTCCACGAGCTGCGTTTTTTCCATACCGGCGTGGAAGTGCCGCGGCGGCCCGAATGGAGATTGACGGCGCGGCCGAATCCGTTCGAGATCCAACTCGCGTTCGACAATTCTCCCGCGACGCGCTGGCGAAGCTGGCAGACCGGAGCGCCCGGCATGTATATCGACGTCGATTTCGGCCGCGCGGAAAACGTGGATGAATTGCGAATGGAAACGTCGCGCGATGCCATCTGGCCCATCCAGTTTCAAGTTCAGCGCATGGAGGCCGGAAAATGGATCACGCTTGCGGATCGGTTCGACGAGCGGCCTATCCAGCCCAGCCAGTCGATCCGCCGCGCCGCCACGTATGAGTTTGCGGCCCGCGGGATTCATTATCTGCTGGTTCAGGATCACGACTGGGGGGCGGACGATTATCACGACGATCCCGAGGATTGGGGCCTGGCGGCGGTGGCCCACGTCCCCGGCGCGACGCTTTTCCGGGTGATTCCATGAAGTTATTTCTAGGCGTCGACGGCGGCCAATCGAGCACCACGGCTTTGGTCGCGGATGAAACCGGGCGCGTCATTGGAGTAGGCCGCGCGGGTCCGTGCAATCACGCGGGGGCGGCCCAGGGACGCGAGAAATTCATCCAGGCGATCGGCAAATCGGTGCGCGAAGCGGGCGGCGATGCGTCATTTGAATGCGCGTGTTTCGGGTTCAGCGGCGGCGCGCCGGATAAAGAAGCCTTGACGCGGGAAATTGTTTCCGCGAAACAGTACGTGATCACGCATGACGCGGACATCGCCCTTTCAGGCGCGACCGGCGGGGAACCCGGCGTGGTGGTGATCGCGGGTACGGGATCGATGGCGTTCGGCCGGAACCGCGAAGGTCGAACGGCGCGCGCGGGCGGGTGGGGCTTTGCGTTTGGAGATGAGGGCGGCGCGTTCGACCTGGTGCGCCAGGCCCTGCGCGCGGTGGTCCGGCATGAAGAGGGCTGGGGTCCCGCGACCGGGTTGCGCGGGCCTTTACTCGAGTCTGAGGACGCTCAGGATGCGCACGATCTGCTGCACCGGTTTTACACGGACGAATATTCGCGGGCGCGAGTGGCTTCGCTGGCTCCGCTGGTCGACCATGCGGCACATGCGGGAGATCCACTGGCGCGCGAGATTCTGGGCGCCGCGGCCCAGTCGCTCGCATCCATCGCGGCGGCGGTGCGGGGGCAACTATTCGCGGCGGATGAGGAAGTGCGCGTGTCCTATACCGGAGGAGTATTTCGAAGCGTAATCCTGCTCGAACGATTCCGCTTACTTGTCGAGCTTACCGGCGGCAATCACCTGATGCCGCCCCGGTATGGACCGGCCGCGGGCGCGCTGATCCAGGCTTACCGGGCAGCGGGTGTCGATTGTACGCTCACCCAGGTTCCGGCGGAGAAACCACGTTGAACGTGCCGACGATTCCCACCAGACCCTGGCCGTCGAACATGGGAACTCCTAAAACTTCGACCGGCACCGCTGAGCCGTCCTTGCGGCGCAATCGGAACCGGAACGGGCTGGAATCGCCGCGCTTCTTCGAGTCGAATAGCCGCTGAGCCGCCGCGGCGTCTTCAGGAAATACGTAGTCGAAGGAATGTTGCCCCGCGATTTCCGTCACCGTGACGCCCAGGATTTCCGCCATCCGCTCATTCGCGAAAACGGTCCTGGCGGAGCTGTCGATGATCCAGATTCCCGATTGCGCGTTCGTCATACCAGTCTGCTGTATGTGACCATATTAACTTGGAACCCGTTTCTCACTTCTTCTATTCCGATCGATTAAAACTGCAATTCTGGGACTGGGGCACGGACGGCAAGCCGGCGCTGATCCTGGTTCATGGCGGTCTGGATCACGCCCGCAGTTGGGATTGGGTCGCGCGCGCGCTGCGCGAGGATTATCACGTCTACGCGCTCGACTTGCGCGGGCACGGCAACAGCGCCTGGGCGCCCGGAGCGCTGTACAGCGTCGCCGAATTTGTTCTGGATCTTTCGGCGCTGATCGACATCGTCAATGCGTTTCCGGTCACCATCATCGGTCACTCGCTGGGCGGAACGCTGACTCTGCTGTACGCGGGTCTGTATCCCGATCGCGTCAAGAAAGTGGTCGCGATTGAAGGTCTGGGGCTGCCGGAGAATCATCGTCTGCTCACCCAGCAGGCTCCCGAACGGCTGCGCGATTGGATCGAGGCGGTGCGCAAGATGGAGCACCGGACCCCGCATAGTTATCCGAACCTGGCGGCGGCGGTGGCCCGGATGAAGGAAGCCAATCCGTTTCTGACCGACGAAGTGGCCGAGCATCTTACGCTTCACGGCACCAACTGGAACGCGGACGGGTCATTAATCTGGAAGTTCGACAACTACGTGCGGATTTTCGCGCCCTACAGCGTGAATATGGAAAATCTGAAGCAGGTGCTGAGCTGCATCACCTGTCCGACGCTGCTATTTTGGGGCCGTGAGAGCTGGGCGCAAGACCCGGACGCCGACGGTCGCGCGTCGGTGATCCGGGATCATCGATCCGTAAAGGTCGCCAAGGCGGGCCACTGGGTTCATCATGACCAGCTGGAAATATTCCTGAAAGAAACCAAGAAGTTCCTGGCGGATTAGGATGCGACCCCCGCCGTCTCTAACGTCTTCGCATACCGCTTGTCGACATAATCGTTCAGCAGCGCGATAAACTCCGCGACAATCGCATCCCCCCGCAAGGTGCATTTCAATTTGCCGTCGATATAAACCGGCGCTACCGGATCTTCGAAAGTTCCCGGCAACGAAATTCCCAGATTCGCGTGCTTCGATTCGCCGGGACCGTTTACCACGCAGCCCATCACCGCGACTTTCATCTCTTCGACCCCGGTGTGATGCTGCTTCCAGATCGGCATCTGCTCACGCAAATAGGTCTGGATCTGGTCCGCCATGTCCTGGAAAAACGTGCTGGTCGTGCGCCCGCAGCCCGGGCACGCCGTCACCTGCGGTGTAAAGCTGCGCAGCTCCAGCGATTGCAGAATCTGCTGGCTGACGATCACCTCATCCGTTCGATCGCCATTCGGGAGCGGCGTCAGCGACGCGCGAATCGTGTCCCCGATGCCTTCCTGCAACAGGACCCCGATGGCGGCCGTTGTCGCGACGATTCCCTTCGATCCCAGGCCGGCCTCGGTAAGTCCCAAGTGAAGCGAATAATCTCCTTCCGCCGCGAGCATCCGGTAAACCGCGATCAGATCCTGCACGCCGCTGACCTTCGCGCTGAGAATGATCTTGTCGTGCGCCAGGCCGTAGCTCTCGGCGGCTTTGGCCGATTCGATCGCGCTCACCACGATGGCCCGCAAGGTGACCGTCTTCGCGTCCAGCGGCTCTGCGAGAAGATTGTTCTGATCCATCATGCGCGTCAGCA
Organism: Terriglobia bacterium; assembly: GCA_963705675.1. Lineage (GTDB taxonomy): Bacteria > Acidobacteriota > Terriglobia > Bryobacterales > Bryobacteraceae > Palsa-187. The sequence continues at coordinate 5,388 of CAVPKR010000018.1, read as the reverse complement.
GCGCCTGGTCGAGCGATCCCCAATTCACGCCGATCCGCACCGGCCGGTCATACTCCACCGCGGCTTCGATCATGATGCGGAAATTGTCGTCGTGCTTCTTGCCGATATTCACGTTGCCGGGATTGATCCGGTATTTCGCCAGCGCCCGCGCCATGTCGGGATATTTCTTCAGCAGCAGATGTCCGTTGTAATGGAAATCGCCGATCACCGGGACGCGCACGCCGAACTTATCCAGCGTCTCGACGATCTTCGGCACCGCCCGAGCTGCGTCGTCGGTGTTGACCGTCACGCGCACCAGCTCAGAACCCGCATTCGCCAGCGCCATCACCTGGTTCACCGTCGACATGACATCGGCCGTGTCGGTATTGGTCATCGATTGAACGACAATCGGGTTCGCCCCGCCGACCTTCACTCCGCCGACGCTGACCGCGGCCGAGCGCCGCCGCGTTTGTGCTGCCATGCAAATCCTCCCGTGAATCCTTATTGTATCGTGCGGTGCCGCGGGGTTGCTGATAAACTGGCGCGATATCCACTCGCATGGATCAACAGCAAGACGTTCGCATCCACAGCGCCGAACTTAAGAAGGAACTGGGCCTGTGGAACCTGGTCTTCACGCAGATCCTGTTCGTCATGGGCCTGAGCTGGGTGGGCGCCGCGGCGAAACTCGGATCTTCGCACGTGATGTTCTGGCTGCTCGCGGTGATCCTGTTCTACATCCCTTCGGCGATCGTCGTAGTCCACCTGAGCCGCGAAATGCCGCTCGAAGGCGGGCTCTATCAATGGGCCAAGCTAGGGTTCGGGGAGCGCACCGGCTTCCTGGTCGGCTGGAATCTGTGGATCTACGCCATGGTGCTGACCTCGGAGATCGGCCTCAACGCGGCCACCAACATCGCCTACGCGTTCGGACCGCGCGCGCAGTGGATGGTCGAAAGCAAGTGGTTCATCGGCCTGGCGAGCTTCCTGATCCTGGCCGGATTATCCATCCTGTCGACCGTGGGCCTGGGGGCGGGGAAGTGGCTGCATGGAGGCGGCGGAGTCACCATGGTAATCATCATTTCCATCATGGTCCTGCTGCCCGTGGTCCACTGGATCGGCGGCGGCAAGCCGCAGGTGGCTCCCTTTTCACTCGCGCTGCCGGCGATGACCCTGTTGAACCTGAATATTTTGGGAAAGCTCGGATTCGGCGCGCTGGGGGGCTTCGAATACATCGCGATTTTCGCCGGGGAATGCAAAGATCCCGCGAAAGTGATCGGCCGCAGCGTGGTGATCGCAGCTCCCATCATCGCGGTCCTGTTCATCCTGGGAACCGGTTCAGTGCTTTGGTTCGTGGGCGATCAGAATATCGATCTGATCTCGCCCATCTCGCAAGTTCTTTCGATCGCCACGCGGCCGTTCGGCGTAGGAGCCCGGATCGCGAGCGTGGTCATGCTGGCGGTCCTCGGAATGCGTATCGCACAGACCAGTGTGAATTTTTCGGGAACCGCGCGGCTCCCGATGGTCGCGGGCTGGGACCATCTGCTGCCTTCCTGGTTCACCAAGCTGCATCCGAAATACAAAACCCCCGCGCAATCGATATTTTTCGTCGGCGTCATGACGCTGGCCTTCAGCGTTTCCGGAATGCTGGGCGTCGGAAGCCAGGAAGCCATGCAGCTTTTCAACAACGCGTCGGGGATTTATTACGCGCTCGCGTACCTCGCGCTGTTCGCGCTGCCCATCGCCGGGCGCGCGCGGGCTGGGTGAAAATCGCGTCGGCGTCGGGTCTAGCCATGACGCTGCTCTATATCGCGCTCTCGATTTTCCCCATCGTCGAAGTGGTGCACTGGTGGGCGTTCACGGCGAAGATCAGCGGCGTCGTGATCCTGGGAAATCTGATCGGCATCGCGCTCTATGAGATCGCCGAGCGTAAACGAAATCGGGCTGCTAAGATGATTAGCCAATGAGACGATTCCTGCTCGCGACCACCTTTGGCGCGTTGGCCGCCATCAGCCTGTTTCTGACCCGTGGCGACGCCCAGCCGAACAGTGTCAAACAAATCGCCCCCGGAGTATGGTTCCGCGAAGGCGACCTCGAGCATGAAGGCCATTGCAACAACATCATCATCGAGATGAAGGACTACCTGATCGTGGTCGACGCGAATTTCCCCAGCGGCGCTCGCCTGGTCCTCGAAGATGCCAAGAAAGTCTCTTCCAAGCCCGTGAAATACGTCTTCGACACCCATCATCACGGCGATCACATGTACGGCAACGCCGTCTGGACCAAAGCCGGCGCGATCACGATTGCGTATCAAGCCGTGGCCGAGGAGCTGAAGCGCTATGAGCCCGCCCGCTGGCAGCAGGCCGAAAAGCAGCGCAAAGACGTGGCCGAAGTGGGCATGGATGCGCCCGAGCCTCCCAAAGAGACCTTCACCGACAGTCCGCACGTCATCTCCGATTCCACCCGCCGCGTCGAGTTTTATTTCTTCGGCTGGGCCCACACCCGCGGCGATGGCTTCGTCTACCTGCCCAAAGAAAAAGTCCTGGCTACCGGCGATGCGGTGGCGAACGGTCCCTACAACTCTTTGCCCGACGGCAACATCGGCAACTGGCCGAACGTGATCGAGAAAGCGCAGAAGCTGGATGTCCAGTATGTCTTGCCCGGCCACGGCCCGTCAGGCGGTAAGGAAGTTCTCGCCGCGCAGAAGCTCTTCTTCATCGAGTTGCACGCCCGCGTCGCCGACGCCATCAAGCAAGGGAAGAAGCTGGAAGATATCGTGACGCTGAATGGCCGCCGTGCGGTGTCGACCAGCATTCAAATGCCCGATAGCGTCAAGACGTACGTCGGAGCAGGTTTCGCAGGCCAAGTCCGGTCCACCTATCAGGAAATCGCCGCGAACAAGCCCATCGGCGATCTTCCTCACTGATCGGCCGCAGATTCCCTAATTACGTGAGGATATTAACCGCTCCTTTCGGTTACGGCTCATTGGCACACTGCGGCGACGCCACCGTGCCCCGATAAGCTTCGATTACTTCCTGCGAAGTGCCCGACGCCATAACGTGCCCATGGTCCAGCCACAGCCCGCGCTGGCAGAACGTGGTGATCAGCGCTGCGTTATGCGAGGCGAGCATGATGGTCTTCCCGGCGCGCTGGAAGCTGCGCATTCTTTCGACACACTGCGTATAAAAGGCTTCGTCGCCGACGCCGATCACCTCGTCGATCAGCAGAATATCCGGGTCCACCATAATAGCCACCGAAAACGCGAGCCGAATGACCATGCCCGACGAGTAAGTCCGGATCGGCTCATCGATAAATTCGCGGATACCGCTAAAATCCACGATTTCGTCGAAGCGCCGGTTCAGTTGACGACGCGTCAGGCCCAGCAGGGCGGCGTTGACCCGGACGTTCTCGGCGCCGGTCAGGTCGGGATGAAAACCAGCCCCCAGCTCGAGCAGCGCCGATACTCGCCCATTCACTTGGATGGAACCGGTATCGGGCTGCGATAGACCAGTTGCCAGATTGAGTAGGGTGCTCTTGCCCGATCCGTTGGGTCCGATCAAACCTAGGCTTTCACCAGTCGAGAGCTGGAAAGAAATATCTTTCAAGGCCTCGAATCGCGTCCGCGGCATGGGTTTCACCATGTTGCGCAGACGATCGCGGAGCAGCATCTGGCCCGCGTGGTGCGGAAAGCTCTTTGTGACGTGCTCGAAGCGGATGGCCAAGCTCATCAGATGTGCTCGTAAAAGTGCGGCTTCAAATGCCGGAAGGTGAGGATTCCCGCCGTCAGCGTGATTCCCGCGGCCACCGCCATGTTGATCACCAGCGTATGCGCGGGCGGAATATTTTCAATCAGGATGTTCCGCATCGCCATCACCATGGCCGCCACCGGGTTGAACCGGTAAATCCCCCGGTATTTCGCCTGGATGATATCGAACGAGTAGAAAATCGGCACCATCCAGAACAGCACCAGGTTGAAGGACTCGACCACATAGCGAGTGTCGCGGATATACACATTGATCGCGCTCGCGCCCAGCGCAAGGCCGCAGACGAAGACGATAAAAAGGATCCAGATCAGTGGCAGCCATGCCCATTGGGATCCGAAATGCATCCCATACGCCAGCGTCATGCTCAGCAGCAGCAGGATCTGGATCAGCATGTGCACGCACGTCGACAGGACGGCCGCCACCGGAACCACTTCGCGTGGAACCGGCACTCTTTTAACCAGACCCGCATTGTCGACCACGGACGTGGTTCCGGTGATGAATGCCGCGGAAAAAAAGTTGTAAGGTACCAGCCCGCACAGCACGAACAAGGAAACGGAACCGACGACGATCGTTCTCCGCCACCACTCCCCGGAACACGAACGTCAACACGCCCATCATCACCAGCGGATTGATCAGCGACCACAAAATGCCCAGGGACATGTTGCGATACCGCACCCTGAAATCCTTGAGGATCAGGTTTTCGAAAAGATAGAGATAGTCTCCACGCCAGGTAACCATCCGAAGGTTCAGTATACAATGGGGTTCGAAACATGAACTTTCCGGCGCGTTATCGCGAGCAACTGCTCGCCAAGATCGGAACCATCGATCTGGAACAGGTTTCGCGCGTGATGAGCGTCATGCAGGTCGTTCTCGTCGTCATGGCCTTTGCAGCCGCAACTTGGGTCGTCGTGTGCCAAGCATCCGGGACTGGTACCGAAACGACGGCATCTGCCTTGGTTACCGGGCAGCAGGGGTTACCGGAATTTCGTTGGACCAGAATATGCAGGCTCCGGTGCCAGGTACCTAATAATTGAATATTACATAATATACATTATGCGTAGTACGCGGGCGATGTTTCACTTGGCATACCCAGGCCCAAGGGCTACCATGGCCTAGGAGATTCCCATGACTAATGGGAACTCCCCTGCGGGCGTCCACTGGAAAGTCGGCCACATAGGTGGGCGTCCGCCTCACCTACGGAGGGCTTATCTAGTGCTGCATTACTACCTGGACGACGGGGGCACGTGGAGTTGCCCCTATCCGACCGGACAGGCTGCAGGTTGGTGGGTAAAACCTCTGGGCATTAGGCATCGCTTGTTTTCAGCGGTAACTCCGCCGCAGTGTCTCGCGCAGATAAGCCGCATTCGGGGCACTCGGTGAAGCTGATTAGCCAGGCGAGCCATCCGTTGATGCTCTTTTCTCCGAGAGCGTATTGCAACCACGGTCTCTTGCATCTAGGGCACACCGTTCGTCTCAAGGCGTAGAACACCGATCCGAGCAGCAGGAGTGCCCCGGCCATGAACAGCCCTATGGCCGAGACACCGTGACCGCTGTGCATGAGTACGGGAGCGACGACGGCTGCACCAGAACCCTATTCCCGACAGTGCTGCGCAGCGCCTCAATGGAGCTGCTTGTCCCGTCGCCGTTAGCA
>CAVPKR010000017.1:0-21666 GCA_963705675.1 Terriglobia bacterium | reverse complement strand
TGTTGCATCGCATATCAGCGATCACAATACCATCTCGACATAATGGCACCTCCACTTGGTGAGTACCTTGCGCTGTTTCCTTCACGTGTTTCGAACTTTTCCATTGAGACAGCACTTGAACGATGTTACGCATATCTCATTTAAGGTCCCTGAAGCGCCATTCTGTATTCACCAGTCCTGAGCCCACCTTGTGGAATCATGGAGTTCACTATTTCGTCACTTTGATGGCAGAAAAACATTATCAAACAGATATGCTGATATCTTCAGGGCCATTCCCCCCTGCCCTTCCCCCTTCTGTAGAAGAAGCATACCGCCGAAAATGCGTCCAACTGAAGCAGCGCATGAAAACAAGTGGAATCGCGCGGGTCGATGACGATCCGGGCAATATGTTCGGACGTCTTCAGGCCCAGGTTCCGCCAAGTGCGCCCAGCATCGTCGGACCGGTAAACTCCATCGCCCCAGTTCACGCTGCGCTGGCTGTTATTCTCACCGGTGCCGACCCAAACGGTATTGGGATTCTTGGGGTCCAGCGCGACAGTTCCGATCGAGTACGAGCCTTCATTGTCGAAGACCGGTGTCCAAGTGATGCCATTGTTCGTGGTTTTCCAAACACCGCCCGACGCTACTGCGACGAAATATTGCGCGGGATTTTCCGGATTCACGGCAAAGCTGGTGACTCGGCCGGATGCGGCCGCGGGACCGATCGAGCGCAGCCGCAGGCCGTTAAACGTCGCCGTCGACATCGGATCGGAGGGCGCATCCCCGGCGTCGGCGTTGCGTGAACCGCGCTGCGCCATTACGGGCGTGGAGATCAAGACAACCAAGAGGAAGAATCGCTTCACCGCGCCAGTATACCAACCGAGCCCGACTCATCGCCCCGGCGCCGCGCTACAATAGGCGATCTGGTATCTATGCAGACTCAATCGTCAGTGAGGAAAAAATCCATGGTCTGGGTGATGTTCGCCATTGGGGCGGCGCTTTCGTGGGGATTTTATGGCCCGATTCTCGCCAGGGGGCAGATTGGGTTGGGCAATCCGATGAAGGCTCTGCTGTGCGTCGGCGGAGCGTATTTCGTGATGGGGATTCTGGCGCCGCTCTTAGCCCTGGGTCCGAGCGGATTGAAAGGATTCAATCAAGCCGGGATCATTAACTCCACGCTGGGCGGAGCGCTCGGGGCATTGGGAGCGATCTTCATCATTTACGCGTTCAAGAACGGGGGCGTACCGACGTATGTAATGCCGGTGGTCTTCGGCGGCGCGCCGGTAATCAACGTACTCTACTCCATGTGGGCGAATCCTCCGAAGGAGCAGATCAACCCGCTGCTGTGGGTGGGAATGGTGATCGTGCCGATCGGCGTGGCGCTGGTGCTGCTATACAAACCGGCCCACTAGGCCATCATTATTAAAAAGGGAGCGGTTTCAACGGATCGCGCGAGAACCTAGCGTTTGTAGCCGATTTTCCGCAAAAATCCCTGCCGCCACTCGACGTCCGCATCAGTCTCGATACCTTTTGGCGAACTGCCGTCGATGACGCCGAGGACTCCCCGGCCTTGCTCGGTTTCGGCCACAATCACTTCCACCGGGTTCGCGGTGGCGCAAAAAATGGTGCACATTTCGGGAATCTCGCGAATCCGGCCCAGCACGTTGATCGGATAGCCATCGCGCATCGCAATGACGAAAACATGTCCCGCCGCCAGCAACTGCGCGTTCTTCGCGGCGTTGGTCTTCAGGTCCGTATCATTCCCGTCGACACGCGTCAGGCAGGCGCCGGATGCTTCGTTGAACGCGATGCCAAACTTCATTTGCGGCACCGTGTTAACAATGGCTTCGTAGAGATCCTCCACCGTCTTGATGAAATGGCTTTGGCCGACGATGATATTCCCGTTCTCGGGTATTTCCAACCTCACCGAATGTAGCTGCATGGACTTACCATCATAATGAAATGTGGCGAGGAAATCGGGTAAACCAGCAACCATCCGCGGACGCTTTAGCGCGCATCGCGACGGATTCGGCTTCGTCATTCCGGACGAACCCCTGGAGGGCGTCAAGGGCGACATCTATATCGCGAAGGAATCCGCCGTGCGCGCGATGCATGGCGACCGCGTCTCCGCGCGCCTTCGCCGGGTGGAGCCGAGCGGCCGCGCCCACGGCGAAATCGTCGAAGTCCTGCGGCGCGCGCATCCGGAAATTGTCGGGGAATTTCACGTACGGCGCATCGCGAATGTGGTGATCCCGTACGACGATCGGATCCGTCAGTGGATCCGCATTCCCGAAGGCAATGAATTGCCGCCAGCGCAGGCGACCGTCGATCGCGTGGGGGCGCGTCCCGTCGAAGTTCGAACCGCGGACGACTTGGAAGGCATGATCGTCACCGCTGAAATCCTCGATTTTGGGGGCGATGGGGACCGTCCGGTGGGCCGCATCACTGAGGTCCTGGGACGGCCAGGCGATTTTGGGATTGATGTCGAGATTCTGATCCGCGCCCATCACATCCCGCATCATTTTCCGGAAGCGGTTCTCGAACAGGCACGGTCAATTCCAGGTCCGATCCCGGTTGAAGAGCTAGCTCGCCGCCGCGATTTCCGCGATCTGGACATAGTGACCATCGATGGCGAAACCGCGCGCGATTTCGACGATGCGGTGTGGGTGGACCGGCTTGACAACCGCAACTACGCGCTGCAAGTTCACATCGCGGATGTAAGCTATTATGTTCGGCCCGGCACGCCCATAGACAAAGAGGCCGCTCTGCGCGGGACCAGCGTCTACTTCCCCGATCGCGCCGTTCCGATGCTGCCGGTGGAGCTTTCCACCGACCAATGCTCGCTTCGGCCCCATGAAGATCGGCTGGTTCTGAGCGCGTTGCTGGAAATCGATCCGCGTGGCGACGTAGTTCGCCAGGAATTTACGCGCGGCGTGATCCGCAGCGCGGAACGCATGACTTATACTGCCGTTCACGCGGTTTTGGAAGGCGATCAGGCGCAGCGCGACCACTACTCGAAACTGATTCCTCGCTTCGAATTGATGCGCGAACTCGCCGATGATCCTTAATCGCAAGCGAGTTCGCCGCGGCTCCATCGATTTCGATTTGCCTGAGCCGCTCTCGAATTCGACGAATTCGGAGAGATGACCGGCGTGACCCGGGCGCCCCGAAATATCGCCCATCGCCTGATCGAAGAATTCATGCTGGCCGCGAATGAAGCGGTCGCATCGCACTTGGAGGCCGCCGGCCATCCCGATGATTTACCGCATCCACGAGCGTCCCGACCCGAAGCGCGTGCTGGAATTCGAAGACGTGGCCGCGCATTTCGGCTACTCTCTGGGAGCCGGAGCGACACCGGTCAAGCGCATGCGCGAGCGAGACGCTGGCAGTGGATAATCCCAATCTTACTTCGCGCAATTATCAAAAATTAGTGGCGAAGATCGCGGGCAAGCCCGAGGAGCGAATTCTGAGCTATCTGATGCTTCGATCCCTGAAGCAAGCGCGATATAGCGAAACCAACGTCGGGCACTTCGCGCTGGCCGCGCCCAGTTATACCCATTTCACGTCGCCGATCCGGCGTTATCCCGACCTTATTGTCCATCGCATCCTGGGTGCGCATCTGGATGGTAAAGTCTACGATTCAAATCTGCGCGCGATCGCTGAATCGTCTTCTGAGTCCGAGCGGCGCGCCGCCGAAGCGGAGCGGGAGTTGGTCGAATGGAAGAAAGTCAAGCTTCATGATCGACCGCGTCGGCGACGATTTCGCGGCACTGATTATTTCTACAACGCGCTTCGGATTCTTTGTCGAACTTCAGGATCTGTTCATAGAAGGACTGGTGCCGATGGAAGCCCTGCCGTGGCGATCGTTTCAATTACCACGAAAATACCCGCAAGATCATCGGGGAGCGCACCGGCGTCAGTTCTCGATCGGCGACAAGGTCCGCGTCCGGTTGGATCGGGCCGATCCGGTGGATAAAAAACTTCAATTTTCGTTGCTCGAACCGGAGCCGACCAGAAAGCGCCGCTAATACAGGGATTTCTCCCCGCTGGACGCGTCTTCCATCGGCGGTGAATCCACAGCCATTGATCCGGATATTCGCGGATCACACTCTCGAGCACGCTGTGAATCCGCTGGGTATCGGCGGCAGCATCGCCGCTGATCTCGACTGCCGGATAAAATCGCAGCACATACTTCTGCTCATTCTGCGACCACAACGCGAACCCTGGGACCACCCCCGCACCGCTATGGTGCGCCAGCTTTGCGAATCCACTCCCCGCGCATGCCTTCGCTCCGAAAAAATCGATGAACACGCCTTCTTCGATCGAGGTGTTCTGGTCGATCAAAATCCCCACCGCCTGATTCGCCGCCAGCGCGCGCAGAATCCCACGCGCGGCTTCTTTCTTCTCGATAATTCGATTGCCCGATAGCGCACGCCGGCGCTCCACCATCGCGTCGACCCGCGGATTGTCGAGAGGCCGGACCACCACGCCCATCGGCGCGGTCATCCACGCATGCGCGAACGCGCTCAATTCCCAATTCCCCAAATGAGCCGTTGCGACCAACACACCACGCCCAAGCGCCAGCGCATCAGTGAAATTCTCAAGTCCCTCATAGCGAATCCAATCGCCGGTGTTTTCCCGCGTGATCCGTGGGAACCGGGCGAACGCCACCAACACCCGCGCGATGGACCGGAACACGCCGTCGGCGATCTTTTCGCGACCGGAAGAAAATCCCGCCATTTCAAGATTGCGAAGCGCCGTACGACGAAGCCGGGGCATTGCCAGATCCAGCATCTTTACATAGAATCGCGCCAGCGCATTTGCGAGACCTAGAGGCGTCGATTTCAGCGTCGCCAGGACGAAAGAGGCCGCCAAATACTCCAGCACTACTCGATCCAGCCGCCGCCCAGCACCAGGTCGCCCGAGTAAAATACCGCGCCCTGACCCGGAGTGATGGCGCGCTGCGGATCATCGAATCGCACCTCAATACGTGCTCCATCAATTGGCGTGAGGGTCGCGCCCGCCGGCGAATGCTTATTCCGAATCTTCACTTCAGCGCGCACCGGAGCCGCCGGAGCCGCGATCGAGATCCAGTTCACGTCCCGGACATTCATCGACGCGCGAAGCAGCTCACCGCTCTTCCCGATCGTCACCCGGCGGGTGGAGGGTTCGGTCGAAATCACGTACAGCGGCTCGCCCGCCGCCACGCCGAGCCCGCGCCGCTGACCTACAGTAAACTTGTGAACCCCGGAATGTTCTCCGACCACGCGGCCGCCCGAATCCACCAGTTCCCCGCTCAAGTCTTCTCGAGCGATCCCCTGTTCCTGAAAATAAGCGTCGATAAACGCCGCATAATCGCCATTCGGAACGAAACAAATCTCCTGGCTATCGGGCTTCTCAGCGGTCGGCAATCCCAGGTCGCGAGCCAGTTCGCGCAACTTCATGCTTTTCGAATCCACCCAGCGGAAACATTGTGCGAGCCAACTGTTCCTGCGGTCAGCCCGCATAGAAAATAGGTCTGATCCTTGGCCCGATCCGCGCTGCGCCGCATCTCATAACGGCCGGTTTCGGGGTTCCACGAGACCTGCGCGTAATGTCCCGTCGCGATCCGCTCCGCGCCCACGCCCTCCGCCATTTCAAGGAACTGATCGAACTTGATGAAATTGTTGCAGAGCGTGCACGGAATCGGCGTGCGGCCGTGCAGGTATTCGTCGATGAACGGCTTCACCACCTGCTGCTCGAATCTGCTGCTCGAAATTCACCACGTAGTAGGGAATGCCCAAATGCTGGGCGACATGCCGCGCATCGTACACATCGTCGAGGGAACAGCATCGCCCCGTCGGCCCGTCTGGCGCCAGCTCCGGCATCCGCCGCTGATTCCAAAGCTGCATGGTCAGCCCGATCACGCGCTCGCCGCTCGCGGTGCAGCATACCCGCGACAACGGAGCTGTCCACTCCGCCCGACATCGCTACCGCAATGGTCGACTCAGGCATATGCGGGGCCAGCTTCCTCAAATGCGCCACCTCTCAGGCAAACCGCGTCGATCAGCGCGTCCACTTGGTCCACCGAATTCGACCGTCCCAGAGAAAATCGCAAGCTTGACCGGCCCTGCTCCGCTGTCAATCCGATCGCCGCAACACGTGCGACGGCTCGGTCGCTCCGCTGGAACAAGCCGAGCCGCTCGAAACCGCGAATCCCTTCAGATCCAGCGCGATCAGCAGAGCGTCGCTATCGATCCCGTCGAATCGCACGTTGGACGTGTTGGGAGTCCGCGGCGCGCCCGCGCCGTTGACATGCGCATCCGGCCACTCGATTCAAGACTCCCTGTTCCAGCCGGTCCCGCAAGCGCCGCATCCGGGCAAAACACCCGTCCTTGCGCCGCGCGCCCCAGCCCGACCGCGCCCGCGACATTCTCCGTACCCGCGCGCATTCCGCGCTCATGCGCGCCGCCGCGCTGCACCGGCGTCAGCTTGGTCCCCTTCCTGACATACAGCGCGCCGACTCCCTTGGGCGCATAGATTTTGTGGCCGCTGATCGAATAGAGATCGACATCCAGCGTCCGCACGTTCACTGGAATCTTCCCCGCCGCCTGCACTCCATCCGAATGCATCAAGATGCCGGCATCATGCGCCATGCGGGCAATCTCAGCCACCGGCTGAATTACGCCGGTCTCGTTATTCGCATGCATGACGCTGATGATCTTCGTATCCGGCCGCAGCGCTCGCCGAATGTCTTCCGGATCCACCACGCCGCGCGAATCCACCGCCACGCGGGTAACCGATGCGCAAACCTCACAAGCTCCAGCACCGCCGGATGTTCAATGGTAGTGGTGATCGCGTGCCCATCTCGAGCGATACCGATCAGCGCCAGGTTGTCCGCCTCGGTTCCGCCGCTGGTGAAAACGATCTCTTCCGCCGACGCCCCCAGCAGCGCCGCTACCTGACGCCGCGCCTGATCCAGTTTTTGCCGGGCCGCCTGGCCGAAATAATGGATACTGGAAGCGTTGCCGTACACTTCGGTCATCGCCGGCAGCATGGCTTCCAGAACGTCGGCTGATACCGGAGTGGTCGCGTTATGGTCGAAATAATGGCGTCGCACGGGCTTTCATTAACAATTCTTACATGCCGATCGTCACCCTCACCACGGATTTCGGCCAGGCCGACCACTTCGTAGGAACCATGAAGGGCGTGATTCTGGGGATCGCGCCCCGCGCGCGCATCGTCGACATCACGCACGAAATCGCGGCCTTCGAGCTGAAAGAAGCCGCGTTCGTGATCGCGCAAGCCATGGCGATATTTCCCGAAGCGCACCATCCATGTAATCGTGGTCGACCCGGGCGTCGGTAGCGCTCGCCGACCGATTCTGGCGGAAGCCGGCGGCCATTATCTTCATTGCGCCGGATAATGGCGTCCTTTCGATGATCTACGACAGCGGCCGCCACAAAGTACGACATCATTTCTAATCCGAGGATGATCGCGGAAGCCGTCAGCCGGACATTTCATGGCCGCGATGTCTTCGCTCCCGCCGCCGCGCACCTTGCCGCTGGAGCCCCGCCTGCGAAATTTGGAAAGCCGATCACAGATCCTGTGCGCTTTTCATCGAAGCCCGAACAAACCGCCGCTACACACATGGACCGCGACGATCCTGAAAGTCGATCGCTTCGGCAACCTGATCACGAATCTTCACATCGACGATTTTGCCGCCGTGAAAACCCGTCCTTTCGAGCTTCGCATCGCCGGGCAGCGGATTCATCGGCTGGCCCTCACCTATTCGGATACCGAGATCGGCGAGCTATCCGTTCTTGCCGGCAGCTCCGGCTACATCGAAGTCGCGGCCAACCAGGCGCCGGCTTGCAAAGCGCTCGGGTGCGGATCGGGAGCGTCGCTTGAGCTGGAAATTTTCTACGATTGACGCACGTATCCGGGACATTGTAATACCGGCAAGGGCGGATATTTTCGATAATTCGGATCGGTGAAAGACCGCTCGCACATATAGAACGTCGACCCGCGATCCGACCGGATCACGCGGCAGAAGGTGCAAGTCTCACATAGACCGATCGAACTCAAGCGCAGCCTCCATCGTGTGGCGAATATCTTCTTCACTATGCGCCGCCGAAACGAAACCCGCTTCGAATTGCGAGGGCGCCAGGTACACGCCCCGACCCAGCATGTGGTGGAAGAATTTCGCGAACCGAGCCGTATCGCACCGCTTCGCCGATTCCCAATCCGTCACCGGCGCTTCGGCGAAAAAGAAGGTGAACATGGATCCCACCCGGTTCACCGTGACCCCGCCCGGGCTCGAAGCCGTCAACTGAGCGGCTCGCGCTTCGATCGTGTCATAGACTTCGGGATGCGCCTTCAGATAGCGCAGCATGGCGAGCCCCGCCGAGACCGCCAGCGGATTCCCCGATAGCGTTCCCGCCTGATAGACCGGACCGACTGGGGCGATCTTCTTCATCACATCGGCTCGACCGCCATAAGCCGCCATCGGCAGGCCGCCGCCGATGATTTTCCCGAGCGTGGTCAGATCCGGCTTAATCCCAAAGAGCTGCTGCGCGCCGCCTAGCGCAACCCGGAATCCCGTCATCACTTCGTCGAAGATCAGCAGCGCCCCATAGCGCGTGGTCAATTCCCGCAGAGCTTCGAGAAATCCAGGCGCGGGAGGAACGCAACCCATGTTGCCCACCACCGGCTCCACGATGACCGACGCGATCTCACCCAAATGTTCGGCGAAGGCCTTCTCCACCGCGTCAATCGAGTTGAACGGCAGCGCGATGGTGGTCCCTGCAAACGCCGCCGGAACCCCAGCCGTATCGGCAATTCCGAGTGTCGCCATCCCCGACCCCGCCTTGACAAGCAGCGAATCGACGTGCCCGTGATAACAGCCTTCGAACTTGATGGTCAGATCGCGGCCGGTGAAGCCACGCGCCAATCTCAGCGCGCTCATGGTGGCTTCGGTGCCGGAGCTGACCAGCCGCGTCATCTCCATCGACGGCACGATTTCGGAGATTAATTCCGCCAATTCGACTTCTCGATCCGTCGGCGCGCCGAAGGTGACGCCGGTCGCGATCGCTTCGACCAAAGCATCGGTAACGCAGGCCGGCCGATGCCCCAGAATCAGGGGCCCCCAGGAGCACACGTAATCGATGTACGAATTCCCGTCGGCATCGAAGATGCGCGAGCCTTCGCCTCGAGCGATGAACAACGGCGATCCGCCCACGCCGCGAAATGCGCGGACCGGGGAGTTCACGCCGCCCGGAATCCGGGCCTGTGCCCGGGCAAACCACGCTTCGGATTGGGTGGTCTTCATAGACTGGCGCGCGACCGCTCCGGGATCACACGATTCAAGAAGAAATTCATCACTACTTCCTGAAGCGTCCCGTTCAGATTCCGCAGCAGCCGGCTCTTCAGGGTCAGATACGGTTGCGTTCCCGCGAAGAGATCCTGCATCAGATCGCGGAACCGAGGGCTGCGGCGCATGAAATGAATCATCCGCGCCGGAACAGAGTTAAACATGAACGTTCCCAGGAAAACTTTCTTGGCGAGCGATGCTGCGAATTCCAGATCCACCGCGAATTCGTGCTGCAGCATCCCACGATACGCCGCGGCCTTCTCGAGCAGGCCGTGCGAATCGTCGACCACCACGCGGCTCGCCAAGTCACCCGACCGCATCGCGTAATACAAGCCCTCACCCGTGATCGGATCGACCAGGCCGCCCGCATCGCCGACCGCTAGCCAGCCTTCGCCTGCCACTCGATTTTTCTTCCACCCCGGAGTTTCGAGCGATGGCAGCATGTGGCTGTAGAAGGCCGAGCCCTTCCATCGAATCCCACGCTCGTCCATGTATCGTTCCAGACGCGCGCGCAACGATTGCGCAGGTTCGCCTTTTCCGCAAATTCCGACCGAAAGATGCCCGCAACGCGGGAACACCCAGATGTATCCTTCGAGCTGCGGGAGAAACTGAATGTCGATCCGTTCCTGGGACGCGGGAACATAATATCCGAGCGCGCTCATGGTATCGCCTGCGCTCCACTGGGTACCGACATCGCGCAGAGGGTTTCGCGCGCCCGTGGCGATGATGCAAAAATCGGCCTCCGCGATGCCCGATTGAGTGCGCAGCCGCCAGCCATGCTCACGGCGTTCGATCCCGAGCACGCGCGTCTTTTCGATGGATGCACCGGCGCTTTCGGCGCGGGACAGCAGCATATGATTCAGGTCCATCCGCGAGTAAATCACCAGGGGATGGGTCAACGCCATGGTAATTTCGCCGGCTTTGGGAGCGGCAATCGCGGTTTCAGAAACCAGGCGCTTGGGCGTGTCGTTCTCGATCAGAAAGGGATATTCGTGATAAGCCTTGTAGGTCAGTCCGCCGCCGCAGGGCTTCTCCCACGCCAGTTTCTCGTCGAAAATCTGGACCTTGAGACCGGCCCTCGCCAGCCGCTCGGCGGCGAAGGATCCGGCAGGACCGCCGCCCAACACGGCGACTGTCTTCATTGTTTGGATCCTACCGCGGGATGACCCGGAGGAAGGGTGCCGGAGGGCGCGCCGCCCACCGAAGGATGTCCCGGCGGCATGGCCTCCCCGCCGCTTGCGTCATGGGGACTCCCGCCCTCCGCGCGCGCCCGAACCACCCACTTGTTTCCTTTGCGATCAAACATATAACTCATCATCATCGGCCCGCCGCCGGCTTTGGGACGGATGGCGACGGTGGCGCGCGCCTGATCCTTCTCGAACGAAACCGAGGTTACGTCGACCTGCAAAAGGTTCACATCCAACCCGGTTTGGGCGGTCCTGGCTTTCAAATAGTCGACTACGCTCTGCCGGACGGCTTCGGAGTTCTGTATATCGCGGGCACAGGCCGCGAGGAATATTACAGCCGCGGCCGCCATCGTCTTTCGCACAACCCGATTATACTCTGCGGTCGTGTTAAGGGCCGAATCGCCGGGCTACTGTATTCTTAGAATCGTCAGCGACGCGGCCACGCTGGCAGGTGTCCGGCCGCCAGGTCCGAGCGTAATCGCGCTCTCAGAACCATGGTTTCTCAGCGTGATCGTGTCGCCGGCGGCAGCCGCAATGATGATGCTTCCTGGGAGCGGTCGCGAGGCGTCAACATTGTAAGTAGCCCCAGCCACCGCCGCGCCATTCTGGAATAGCGTGAATTGGCCTCCAGCAGAAGCGTCGGGAGTAATTGATCCGGTCAAGAACAGAACACTGTAGATACCAGGGACAGCGATGGTGACCACGCTGCTTCCGGGAACATGGGTAAATCCACTGGACATCAGGCCGTTGGAATCAAACACGACATCCGCCTCCAACGCGACATCCTGAGCTGTTATGTCGTAAATGTATGCATAACCGCTGAGTCCCGCCGAAGGACCCGTTGGGCCAACGGGCCCAGGTGTGCCAGTCGCTCCGGTAGCCCCGCTAGCGCCGGTGGCGCCTGCCGGACCGGAAGCGCCGGTAGCTCCCGCAGGACCTGCCAGGATGATGGTCAGCGACGCCGGGTGGCTGGTCGTCGTGCTTTCCTTGCTATCGAAATAGATATTGGTTCCCGACGCCGCGGAGGTGATAATGAATCCGCTGTTCGTCGTGCTGCCGAGCCAGTCCTTTACCGCTTGCGTAGCGTCGACGGCGATGTAGTCAGATCCCGCGGAAACGGGGACTGCGGTCGCAACCGGCGCTCCTGCGACCGGGGCATTGTTTCCGTTGACGCCCCCTTCGGTCCAGGCGCCAGTCGCTTCCGAGATATTGATCGAACCCGCAACAGTCACCTTATTGACAAAGAGAATCAACGTCGCCTTGGCCACCATACCGGGCGTGGCTATGCCGGACAACGACGACAGATCGAACTGAGCTAATCCTTGTGCATTGCTGGTTCCTCCGACGTTCAGCGTCGCCACCGACCCATAGTTAGGGGTAGTGGCGGGAACAACGTAGGAATCCTGCATCAAGGGAACGCTTTGCGCGAGGAGACCCAGCGGTAGCGCCGCGATCAGAAGGTAAAACCGAGTGGTGACGAGTTTCATTGCTGAACTAGTCTATAGCAGTCCTGCGCTCCTGTCTGACTACCGGCTTATTCCCGAAGGTTGACGCGGCGCGCGATGAAGTACATCATGCGGAGCTTTCCGCCGCGGCACCGGATCACCGATTCGAATCGGCACCGCCATCGTCTCCCTCGTTTCGCGGCGGGCAAGATCGTCATTTTCTTGCGGGTTCGCTTACTGGAGCTTTACAAACACGAGCGACGCATTCACGTTCGGTTGCGTCCCCCCGGCGAGCGTCTGAAGGCTAACCGCAGCACTGGAGCTATGGTTGCGCAGCGTGATGATATCACCTGCGCTCAACGGGAGAATCGCTTGTCCCGAATTCTGTTGGGTGCCCGCGCCGGAACCATACGTCGCGCCAGGCACTGGGGTGCCATTCTGCGTCAATGTGAACTGATTCGATTCGGCTCCCGAAACTGAAAAATTAAGCTGGTAAACGCCCGCGGAAACGATGCTCACGAAGGTGGCGCCAGGAGTGTGAATAAATCCGCTGGACATCGCGCCGTTGGTATCAAACGTAACATCCCCTTCAATAAACACTACTTGCGAACTCAAATTGTAAACGTAGGCATATCCGCTCACGCCTGCCGCACCGGCCGCGCCAGTTGCGCCTGTTGCTCCCGTCGCACCGGTGGGTCCCGTCGAACCTTGAAAGCCCATCGTTCCTGTCGCGCCAGTTGCGCCGGTAGCGCCAGTCGCACCCGTCGCGCCGGAAGCGCCCGTAGCTCCCGCGGGACCTGCCAGGATGATGGTCAGCGACGCCGGGTGGCTGGTCGTTGTGCTTTCCTTGCTATCGAAATAGATATTGGTTCCCGACGCCGCGGAGGTAATAATGAACCCGCTGTTCGCCGTGCTGCCGAGCCAATCCTTTACCGCCTGCGTTGCGTCGACGGCGATGTAGTCAGATCCCGCGGAAACGGGGACTGCGGTCGCAACCGCCGTTCCTGCGACCGGGGCATTGGTTCCGTTGACGCTCCCTTCGGTCCACGTGCCGGTAGCCTCCGAAATGTTGATCGAACCTGCCACGGTCACCTTGTTGACGAAGAGAATCAACGTAGCCTTGGCAACCATGCCGGGCGTGGCTACGCCGGATAAGGACGATAGATCGAACTGAACCAGCCCCTCCGCGTTATTGGTTCCACCGACATTCAACGTCGCCACCGACCCATAGTTAGGGGTGGTGGCGGGAACAACGTAGGAATCCTGCGTCAAGGGAACGCTTTGCGCTTCCATCAGAAAGGGCAAGGCAGTCAATCCGGTCAACAGGAAACATAATCTGATTCTCATAACCCTCGTTTCTCAGTCAGTCTACAACAACTCCGCGATTCTATCGGGATCGTTCGGTACCACTACCGGCTTATTTCCATAGGTTGACGTGATCGGCATGCCGCCGCCTGGGGCCTCCAGCTTGCCGGTGTGATATTTGTAAATGTAATCCGGGTCCTTCAGTACGTTACCGGTCAGCACGGCGACCACTTCCGCTCCCCGCTCGATAATCCCGCGCCTAGTCAGCTTGCGAATTCCGGCCAGCGTCGCGGCCGATGCCGGCTCACACCCGATCCCGCAGCGCCCGATCTGCGCTTTCGCGTCGGCGATTTCCTGCTCGGTCACCTTTTCGACCACGCCGCGCGACGAAGTTACTTCATGCAGCGCTTTCGGCCACGAAACCGGATCGCCGATTCGAATCGCGGTCGCCAGCGTCTCAGGTGATTCGACTGCGTGAAATTCCCCGCCCCGATGCATAAACTCATGAAAAGGAGCCGCTCCCTCGGCCTGAACGACCGCGAGCCGGGGCATTTTCTCGATCAATCCGAGCTCCTTGGCCTCGCGCAATGCTTTGCCGAATGCCGACGTGTTGCCGAGGTTCCCGCCCGGCAGGACGATCCAATCCGGTGGATTCCAATCCCGCTGATCTAACAATTCGAAAATTATGCTCTTTTGACCTTCAATCCGGAACGGATTGATCGAATTAAGCAGATAAATTCCTAGTTTTTCCGCCAGGACCCGCACTAACGCCAGAATTTGGTCGAAATTCGCCTCCACTTCGAGTGTCCTGGCCCCATATTCGAGAGCTTGCGCCAGCTTGCCGAACGAAATATTGCCATGTGGAAGAAAAATAAGCGCTTCGATCCCCGCCGCCGCTGCATATGCGGCCATGGACGCGGAAGTATTCCCGGTAGAGACGCACGCCACCCGGCGCATCCCGAGCCGCCGGGCCTGCGCAACTCCGCACGTCATCCCGTTGTCTTTAAAGGACCCAGTTGGATTGAACCCTTGATGCTTAAACTCGATCCGATCAAGACCTCCGTATTCGGCCGCCAGCCGGTCCTGTAATAGCGGCGTATTTCCCTCTCTCAACGTGGTGACGTGCGTGTAATCGTCAAGGAACGGAAACAGCTCGCGATATCGCCACACGCCGCTGTTATCGAGAGGACGGTTACTCATCCGCCGCTCCCGAAACAGCTTTTTCAAGCCTCGCGGATCCGCATCGATCTGGTAAATTGCTTCCAGCAGGCCGCCGCATTTGGTGCAGTTGTAAAGGACGTCGGTAATCGGATACCGCTCGCGGCATGCGGCGCTAAAGCAGACCAGTTGAGGAGCCATCTACTCACTGTACGTTAAAATGACACATGCTCCGGCGAATCGCCTTCGTGCCGCTCTTCGTGCTTCTGTCATCTTGTTCGATCAAGAAAATGGCGATCAACAAGGTGGGCGATGCCTTGGCGGGCACGGGGGACACCTTTGCTTCCGACGACGATCCGGACCTGATCCGCGCCGCCGTTCCCTTCAGCCTAAAGCTAATCGAGAGCCTGCTGGAGCAGAGTCCCCGCCACGAGGGCCTGCTGCTAGCCGCGGCGCGCGGCTTCACCCAGTATTCCTACGCCTTCGTGCAGGAAGACGCCGATGAAATCGAGGACACCGACCGGGCGCGCGCGGCCGCACTTCGAGTTCGCGCTGCGAAGCTGTATGTCCGGGCCCGGAATTACGGCCTCCGCGGTCTGGAAGTGAAGCACAAGGATTTCATTGCGCAGATCAAGGCCAATCCCAGGGAGGCCGTAAAGGTTCTGAAGAAGTCCGACGTCGAAATGATGTACTGGACAACGCTATCCTGGGCCGCGGCGCTTTCCGCATCGCACGACTTCGCGATGCTTCCGGAAATCCCGCGTTTCGAGGCGCTGGCCGACCGTGTGCTGGAACTGGATGAGTCCTTCGACGAAGGCGCCATCCACGGCTTCCTGATCACCTATGAAATGTCGCGCCTGAATCCGAAGCCAAACCGGTTCGAGATTGCGAAGGAGCATTTCGACCGAAACATGGCGCTGGCGGCCGACCATCAGGCTGGACCTCTGGTCACCTACGCGGAAAGCGTGCTGGTGGCTCAAAAAGATAAAGCAGGTTTCCAGGAAATGCTACGGCGGGCGCTCCGGGTCGACGTGAACAAGTGGCCCGAGCACAGACAACTGAACCTGGTGATGCAGCGCCGGGCGCGTTGGCTGCTGTCGCGCACGGATAAGCTGTTTCCTCCGCCGCGAACTTGAGAGCCTGACGATATAATGCAAGCAGTCCCACGAACGGCTCCGTGGCGGAATTGGCAGACGCGCCAGACTTAGGATCTGGTACTCGAAAGGGTGTTCCGGTTCGACCCCGGACGGAGCCACCAGGACACAAGAACTACTGAGCTCGCGGCTGCTTATTGTTGGCCTGCGCCGGTCCCGGCGGATCCATCGTGACGATAGCTGGAATTGATGAAGGCATCGATATCGCGGTGCAGTTTCTCGCGAGCTTTCTTGTCGATATACATCATGTGCCCGGCTTCGTAGTATGTGAACGACACGTTTTTCCGAATATCCGGCTCCAGCATCATATGGGACACGGTCTGCTCGATTCCGTTGAACGGGGTGGCATGATCGTAATAGCCGCACACCACCAGCAGCTTCATGTTGGATTCTTCGGTCATCGCGGACCTTAGTGCTTCCGCCACTGCGCCCGGCTGGCCGTTATCCCACGGACGAACGTTCGCAGTTACCGTGTAGTACATGTCGCTGTTCCACTTAAGATCGCGGCGCACGTAATCCTGAAACATGGCGACATAGGCGCCTTCATAGGAGGCTTCGCTCGAATCGTACTCGTTGCGCTCCCCTGCGGCGTCGACATCCTCGCCGGTAAATCGCGCGTCCAGACGGCCTACGGTTTTCCGCTTATCGCGCAGCAGCTCTTTGAACCAGCGCTGTGGACTGATGCGAAGATTGGTTTCCTCGACGTACTTCGCCGAAAGGCCGGTGAAGCGCGAAAGATCCGCGACTACTTTCTTGTAGTCGGCGGGCGAAATCTGATCGCCCTTCTCAAGAGCACTCGCGTATTCGCCATGGGCAAAATCGCGAGCCTGCTGCGCGATCTGCTCGATCGTCAGTTTCTGCAAATCCGGCGGCAACAGCTTGTGATACCAGGCCGAAGTGATCATGGTCGGAAGAAAGAACTTCGACCGGTCGTCACGGCCCCAATCCGAAAAAGCGACCGAAGAGATCAACGCCACGCCGTTCAGATACATTTCATGGCGATGCAGGAGCACATTTGAAAGCTGAGCCGATCTCGTGGTCCCGTAGCTTTCGCCCAGCAGATATTTAGGAGACGCCCAGCGCTGATTGCGGGTGACGTATTGATAAATGAAGTCCGAGAAAATGGTGGCGTCCTGCACGATCCCGTAAAATTGCGTCGCATTCTGGCCCGGCAGCGCGGCTGTAACCCGTGGACACGGCGTCGATGAACACCATATCGGTCGCGTCCAGAAATGAATCGTTGTTGTCGACGATGGAGTAGGGGGCAGCCATCCCGTGCCCGTCGTCGCTCAGCGCGATGCGCTTCGGTCCCAATCCCATGTGCGTAAACAGGGACCCGGAACCCGGCCCGCCGTTATAGACAAACGACAGCGGCCGCTTGGAGGGATCCGCGACATCGTCCTTGACATAGGAAACAAAAAAGAACGTCGCCTTGGGCTCGCCCTCGTCATTTCTAATAATGTAGGTGGCCGCGGTTGCGGTATAGCTGACCTCCTGGCCGCCCACTTGGGCTTTGTGATGCGTGACCGAAGACTTTTCCTCGGCTGCGGGTCCATGCCACACGCGATTCGCCGGAGCAGCTTCAGCAGGTTGTCCGGGAGCCTGCTGTTGTGGACCTCGGCCCTGCGCGAAAACGACACTCGCAGATAGAACAGTGGTGGCAAGAAGACAAAAAGTTTTCATAATGAGAGCTCGTATGGGATTGTACAAAACAGGGGTTATGAAAGCAACCGGCCTATTGATTTACGCGGTTCCCGGCGATATATACGGCTTCGAGAGCACGGGTATTTCGAATATCATCGAGCGGATTTTTGCCGAGTATGATCAGGTCCGCCCATTTCCCTTTTTCGATAGTCCCCAGATCGCGAGCGCCCAGTAATTCGGCGCCATTTTTCGTCGCGTCGACGATCACTTGCATCGGAGTGAGCCCGGCGTCATGCATGAGCTCCAGTTCCCATTGCTCGAAGTAGCCTTGGAACCGCGCAGGAGGGCCGCTATCGGTGCCCATCGCGATCTTGACGCCGGCGTTCGGACTCGCGCTTTAGATTCTTCATGGCCATCTGAAGCAGTTCGTGATTTCGCGCGAAATCCCGGCTGGATTTGATGCCGTCGATGTATTTTTCGCTTTTCACGGCTGCGATTACAGAGGGAGGAACGCTGCGTGTAAAAAATGGATCGTCTAGAAACTTAGGAGATTCGGCATAAATATACGTCGATATTTCGCGGGTCAGTGTGGGCATTTGCCACACTCCGCGCTTCTTCATTGCGTCGATCAGAGCCTGATCCACGTCGTGATCCCGAACACTATGCGCCAGCGCATAAACGCCCGCGTCCACCAGTTGCTTTGCGTCTTCGAGATCAACGATATGCGCCGCGGAGTGCAGCCCGTGCTTCTTCGCATCGGCGATGATCACGCTCGAAAGCTCGATGGGCAATTTCTTTCCGCGCCCGAAGTTATCGTCGACCCACATCTTGACCATGTCGACCTTTTCGGCGGCGAGCTTTTCGATAATGGGCTCGACGTCGGCCGGCGTTCCAACCTCGTATCGCAAGCCTTGCGGCGCAGGGGTCCCGTTCTTCAAAGTGAAGCCTCTCCCGGCCGTATAAACTCGCGTGAAATGCGGACGGCCGGCGCGCTGCTCATCGCGTACTTGAAAAACCGGGTCGAGATCCGTGCCTAAGCTCATCACCGTGGTAACGCCGTAGGACGCGTAATCTGAAGCTGGCGCTCCACGTTTTCTTTGGTATAGAACTGCGGGCCTTGCTGCATGTCGAGGGTCGCGCCAACATGGCCGTGGACGTTGACGAGCCCGGGCATAAGGAATTTTCCGGACAGGTCGATCACTTCCGACCCCGCCGGCGTTGTGATTTTCGCCGCCGGGCCGATGGACTGAATGCGTCCGTCGACGACAATCATTGCCATTCCCGCCTGCGCCGGCTTACCAGTTCCGTCGATCAGGGTGAAATTCTTGAAGAGCTTGGTCTCGGCAAAGAGAGGTAGCGCCAGACAAATCAGCGCGATGATCTTCATCCGCACGAATCTGTTACTCCTCTTCTTCCTCTTCGCCAGTCTTGGCAGCCTTAGCCGCCGCGACGATCTTTTCGCCTGCTGAGGCGCGGGGACGAAATCGTAGTGATCGAATTCCATGGTGAAAGATGCGCGGCCTTGCGTCATCGAGATCAGGTCGTTCTGATAATTCAGCATTTCCGACATGGGCACTTGGGCGTCGAATGATCTGCGTGCCGCCCTTGGTATCCATGCCCGAGATGCGGCCGCGGCGCCCGTTCATGTCGCCCATCAAGTCGCCGGCGAATTCAACCGGCGCTTGCACCTCGACGTTCATCACGGGCTCGAGGATGCGCCGGCTTCGCCGCCTCCATGGCGGCCCGGAACGCTTTCCGCGCCGCCAGCTTAAAGGACATTTCCGAAGAGTCGACATCGTGATAGGAACCGTCGTAGACGATCACTTTGAAATCGACCATCGGGAATCCGGCCAGATAGCCCTTTTCGGCGGCTTCCACAATGCCTTTTTCAATCGCGGGGATGAAGTTGCGCGGGATGGCTCCGCCGAAAACTTCGTTTTCGAAAACGAATTTCCCGCCGCGAGCCAGGGGCTCCATCTTGATCCAACAATCGCCGAACTGGCCGTGTCCGCCGGTCTGCTTCTTGTGGCGGCCCTGCACGTCGGCTTTTCCGCGAATGGTTTCGCGATACGGAATCTTGGGCGCGTGCAGTTCGACGTCGACGCCGTAGCGCTTCTTCAAGCGGCTGACGATGATCTCGACGTGCTGCTGGCCGCTGCCCGCCAGCAGAAATTCCTTGGTCTGCGGATCGCGATAGAAGCGCAGGGACTGGTCTTCTTCGAGAATCTTGTGGATGGCGTTGCCCATACGATCTTCGTCGTTGCGGGTTTTGGCGGATATGGCGTAGGCGATGGAGGGCTCCGGCAACTGCACCGGCGGATAGGCGATGAGCGAAGCTTTATCGTCCAGAGTGTCGCCGGTCAGGGTCTCTTTTAGTTTGGCTACGCCGCCGATGTCGCCGGCATGCAGTTCGGTTATCGGCACGATGGTTTTGCCGAACAGGGTGCCGATGTGGGACAGGCGTTCGGCGCCGCCGGTACGGGCGTTCACCAGGTTCGCGTCATTTTTGAGACGTCCCGAGACGACCTTGAAATACGAAACGCGGCCGGCGAAAGGGTCGGCGATGGTTTTGAATACATCAACGAGACACAGGCTCGGTGTCCTTCACCGGGCGCTCCGCTTCTTTGCCGTTCAGGGTTCCCTTCCAGGGGCCGCGATCGGGCGGCGCGGGGAAATTCTCGAGGATGAAATTCAGGATCAGGTCGGCTGCCGATGTTGTGCAGCGATGACGCGCACATTACCGGGAAACATGCGCATTCCAAGCACGGCTTCGCGCAATCCGTCGACGATGTGCTCGACCGGCAAAGTACCGGTTTCAAAGAATTCTTCAAGCAGCTTGTCATTGCCTTCCGCAACCATTTCGACCAGCGCTTCGTGCGCCTTCTGCGCTGCCTCGGCGCATTCGGCGGGAATCTCGCCTTCTTTGCCCTTTCCGTCGCCGCCGGCGGTGTAGGTGTACGACTTTCATACGCACCAGGTCGACCACGCCCTTGAAATCGCGCTCAGAACCGATGGGCAGATGGATCGGAATGGCGGTGCGGCCGAAGAACTGCTGCACGCTTTCGAGAGCGCGAGCGAAGCTGGAACGCTCACGGTCCAGCCGGTTGATCACGATGGCGCGGGGCAGCTTGAAATCGTCGGCGAAGGTCCAGACTTTTTCGGTTTGAACCTCCACGCCAGCGACGCCGTCGACCAGCACCAGCGCGGCATCGGCCGCAACCAATGCGGCTTTGGTGTCGTTGATGAAGATGTTGAAGCCGGGCGTGTCGATCAGGTTGATCTTCTTCTTGTTCCATTCCACCGCGGCGATGGCGGTGGAGATGGTGATCTTGCGCTGGATCTCTTCTTCATCGAAATCGGTGATGGTGTTGCCCTCGTCGACACGGGTCAACCGGTTGGTGCCGCCGTGGTGAAAAGAAGCGCCGCGGTCAAGGAGGTCTTACCGGAGTGTCCATGGCCTACGAGGGCGACATTCCGGATGTCATTGGTTTCGTAAACTTTCACTGGAAAGAAACTCCTACGTGGACTAACAGAAGAGGGATCTTATCACACTTTAACCTGACAGAAACAATTCGCCGCGGGTGGCTGAGATGCGAGGAGGAAGGGCAATGCGGGATTGGTAGGCGCGGCAGGACTCGAACCTGCGACCCTCAGCTTAGAAGGCTGATGCTCTATCCACCTGAGCTACGCGCCCACACTCTAACGATGGTAGCAACGCGCGATGCGCACGCGGAAGTGGCAAGAGTGGTAGCCTATGCTTCTTATGAGGTTCGTTCCGTTTTTCCTGCTGTCTATATCTCTGTTCGCGCAAATCCCGACTCCCGAATCTGTCCTCGGACACAAGCCGGGCGACGATTTTTATCTTGCCAGCTATGACGAATCGCTGGGGTACTTCCAGAAATTGGCGGCGTCGACGGACAAGCTGAAGCTGGTGAAGGTCGGGAAGACCACGCAGGGGCGGGACTGGTATATCGCGATTATTTCGTCCGCCAAGAACCTTGCGGATTTCGAGAAATATCGCGAAACAGCGAAGCGGCTGGCACTGGTCCGCGGCCTGAACGACACCGAAGCTCACGCGCTGGCGCGGTCGGGAAAAGTGATCGTCCATATCGACGGCGGGCTGCATGCGACCGAGGTTGCGGGCGCGCAGCATACGATTCAGCTCGCGTATAACCTGGTGAGCGGAAATACGCCCGAGATCAACCACATCATGGACAACGTGATCCTGCTGTTGTGGTTCTGCATCAATCCCGACGGCCAGAATATGGTCGCGCACTGGTACAAACAGAATCTGGGGACGGCATACGAGGTCAGCAACATGCCGGGACTGTGGCAGGAGTATATCGGACACGATAATAATCGCGACGGATACATGAATAACATGATCGAATCGCAGGTGATTACAAAGGCGCAGCTCGAATATTACCCACAGGTTTTCTATA